>JAQVNT010000014.1 GCA_028702975.1 Candidatus Delongbacteria bacterium | reverse complement strand
ATGAAAGAATAAAAGCGAACAGGGATATTCTCTTCATTAATCCCCCTTGGGATGAGCTTTTTTATATATCTTATTGAGCCTCTCTAGAGAGACATGGGTATATATCTTAGTTGTCGAAATGCTTTCATGGCCAAGAAGCTCCTTGACAGACATAATATCAGCTCCCATATCGAGCATGTGGGTCGCGAAAGTGTGCCTGAGTATGTGAGGCGAGGTCTTATGAACGGTCGCTAGGGCCTTAAGTTTAACCTCCACTATCCTCTGTATCTGTCGCTTTGAAAGATGAGTTCCCTTATTGCCTATGAAAAGAAATTCGCTCGTCAAGCCGGCTTCGGAAAGGACTTTCTCCCTTTCTTTACAGTATATCTCATACTTTCTTTTTATATGTTCAGACAAAGGAAGAATCCTCTCTTTTGAGCCTTTGCCTATCACCGAAAATACATCCCTTGAAGAATTTATGTCTTTAAGCTTCATGTCATAGAGCTCGGACAGCCTTATTCCTGTGCCGTAGAAGAACTCGAATATCAGGCTCTCTCTTGAAGTAATGAAATCCTCTTCAGTAAAATGATCCATTATGTTCTTCATCTGTTCTTTTCCCACGAACTCGGGCAGCCTCGTCTCCATCCTGACGGAACTTACGGCAGAACCGACATCTTTCTCCACTTCACCGTTCACGAAAAGGAATTTGAAGAAGCTCTTTATTGCTGCCACTCTCCGGTTGTAAGTTTTCTTTGACAACTTCTTCATCAGAAGATCTCGCAGGTACGGTCTGATCTCGTTCCTTGTTACATCTTTTATCGAAAAATCATCTTTCATGCTGCTTTCCAGATACGAACACAGGCTCGTAAGGTCATTTCTGTACGATATAACAGTATTCTTTGAATAATTCTTTTCTCTCAATAAATGATCGAGAAATTTTTCTATCAGCTCTCTCATCAGGCCTCCGGTTACCCCTGAAAGATAAGCATCCTAAATGATATTTCACAAGAATAAAAAATGATTTTTTTGATAAAGAAAAAAGGCAGTCATGTTGAGACTGCCTTTCTTTTGGCGGGGAACACAGGATTCGAACCTGCGGTACAGTATTACCGTACGACGGTTTAGCAAACCGCTGCTTTAAGCCACTCAGCCAATTCCCCTGGCCTTTGCGGAGGATGAGGGACTCGAACCCCCATGTGGTCGCCCACGGCGGTTTTCAAGACCGCTGCCTTGCCAGTTAGGACTAATCCTCCGATCGCGGATCTCTCCGCTTTTCAGGACACCAAATATAATATCTTTTATTATCTATGTCAATTATTTTTTCGGCAGTATTTCATCAAAATATTCTTTTAGAACGACCCTGTACGCCGGTTTGTAATTATTCCTGTAAATAGTCGAATGATGCGCGGCGGGAAAGGATTTTGATTCCATTTCCATAAAGAATTCATCCATTTCCGATATCTTGACCGGTATCTGTCCGTCCCTGCTCATCTCCTCAGCGGCCTTCCAGAGTTTTCTTATTTTTGAAACATTCTGACCAAAATCGTTTGCTGTCCGAATGAATATCCTGCAAAGATCGTCTGCTTCTCCCCCCGCCTTAAGGAAGGGACGGATATTGACTCTTACGAGGCCTGATTCGGGACAAATACCGTCCGTCAGGTTCTTATCATCGTAATTTTCAAGATTATTGACCTCGAAGTTCATCCATTTGGCAACCATCTCAGGGTCAGCTACGGCGTGGCCGGGACCCATTGCGGAAGTAAATATCAACTTATAGATATCTCTCGCTGTCATGAGCGGATAAAGTTCAAAATGATGCTTGAGTATTTCTTTGAATTCGTTCATACCTGCCTTCAAAAATTCAGGCTTAAATGTAAAGTTTTTTATCGCCTTAATCAATAAAAATCTGATTTTGTGTATTCATTCAATTATTATTTATTTATATTTCACACGATGAGAACAGACCACATTTACATACATTTTCCGTTCTGCAAGAAAAAATGCCCCTACTGCGATTTCTTCTCTCTGGTATCGGGCAACATGAAAGAATACAGGGAATATATTGATCATCTGCACAAAGAGGCCGATCTTTATCAGGGGTATTTTTCGGACAACATCAGGACTGTTTATTTTGGAGGCGGGACACCGTCTCTTATGGATCCGGATGACCTGAGAGAGATCCTTCTCAGGTTCAAAACCGGCGGGGATGCCGAGGTGACGCTCGAAGTGAATCCCGCGACAGCGGACTATGGAAAGCTGAAGGCTTTTATGGAAGCGGGCGTCACGCGGCTTTCGGTCGGCTCCCAGTCATTCATTGATGCTGAACTCAGAACTCTGGGAAGGATACACGGAGTAA
This sequence comes from Candidatus Delongbacteria bacterium, assembly GCA_028702975.1. Classification (GTDB taxonomy): domain Bacteria; phylum UBA4055; class UBA4055; order UBA4055; family UBA4055; genus UBA4055. The sequence goes on along the minus strand of JAQVNT010000014.1, from coordinate 12,318 downwards.
ATGACATTTACGAGGTGTATGAAGCCGCCCGTAAAGCCGGATGCGGTAATATGAATCTTGACCTCATCACCGGCATCCCCGGTTCTACACCGGCGGGCGCGCTGTACAGCGCGTCGGAACTGTGCAGGCTGGAACCCGAACATGTTTCGGTCTATATTCTGACTTATTATGAAGGTACGCCCTTCACAAGCCTGCTCAGTTCCGGGAGGCTGAAAAAACTGGAAGACGATGTCGAAATCGAGCTTTTCAGCCTCTCCGCCGGCGTTCTGGCGCGTCACGGCTTTGAGAGATACGAGATCTCGAATTTCTCAAAGCCCGGCAGACGGTCCGCGCATAATATGAACACATGGGACTTCGGCAACTACATCGGACTCGGCGCTTCGGCTCATTCTTTCCTCGAAAAATTCCGGTGGGAAAACCCTCAAGATCTGGCGTCTTATTACAAGAAAGTCGAGACCCGTTCCTCAGGGATCATAACCGGGAATGAAGTTCAAGAAAAGGACCTGAAGAACGAATTTCTGATGCTCGGTCTGAGAAAAATATCCGGTCTTAATGTTAATGATTATGCAAAAATATTCGGCACTCCTGTCGGATCAGATTTCGAAAAGCTCGATTATTACATAAATAAGGGTGTACTTTTATGCGGTAACGACACGATCAGACTTCCGCAGAATATGCTCGATGTATTTAATTCAGTAGTTTCAGATATAATAATTTAGGATTACGCTTCGTAATCAACGATAACTCTGTCCTCGACGATACTGTCTATGAAAGCTTTTATCTTCACATGTTCGGGATGAACGGAATAATACTCAAGGTCTTTTTTTGAATCGAATTCTGTGTATAGAACAATGTCGTAAGCTCTGTCAGATGTTGAGAAATTCATGCCCACTTCCAGCTTTCGTATCTGTATGATCAGTGAAGTAAGCCTTTCGAGGCTTTTCTTTATTTCCATTGCCGCCGCGATCTTATGAGTGAGGTCGGAATGTTTCTTGAGTTTCCACATAACAATATGCTTTACCATTTTAAGCCTCCCGTTTATCTCCCCTTCTCATCCTTCCAGATATATTTGTGAAGCTGTATCTGATACCTCACATTTAATCTGTCCTTTAATATTGCCTCAGCGATCTCCCCATCGCTCAGCTCTGCATTCCAGATCTTTGAGACCAGCACGCCGCATTTGCTGCCCAGATCGTACTTCATGTAACACTCTCTCATCTCATTATAATCAGAAAAGTCCTTCAAAACAAATTTTATTTCATCTTTTTTTCTTAAAAATCCCATGTTTTTTTCTAAGAAACTGCCGCCTTCGCCCGAGCCTTTGAGTTTATAATCCGCTATCGTTAGAACTCTTTCCGGCAACCCTTCAAGAGAAATACTTCCGTTCGTTTCGATCAGTATAGTTTTTTCTTGATCTACATCGCCGATAATTCTTATCAGTTCTTCTTTCTGCAGAAGCGGTTCACCGCCTGTGAATTCAACTAACTTTATATTTGAATCGTTTATCAGCCCGACTAACTCCATGCCTGAGTAGTCCCTGCCTTCATCGTAGGCATACTTTGTATCGCACCAGCCGCATCTCAAATTGCAACCTGTCAGCCTGATGAACAGACATGGAAGCCCGGCGAAAGAAGACTCTCCCTGAAGCGAAGTGAATATTTCATTTACTTTTAAAACCATGATCAGTATATCTGTTTTTCAACATTTTCGTTTATCAGGATCTTTTTATTGTCCGGTATATCTCCGATTTCTGAGTCTGTAATTATTTTCTTGAACTGGCTGTATCCTTTGCACTGAGAAAACATTTCCTGAACATCCGTATTTCTGATATAATTGTAAATTATGTGCTTTCCCGTTTTATACTCGTCGGGGATAACGGGGTCGTTCTCAACTATTTCGTTAAATTCTTTCTCATAATCCGCGGGGATGAATATGAGGTTGTCAGAATATAGTTTGTTCTTTAAAACCATTTCAAGCTCCATTTTATCGAAGGGAAGGATGAAAACGAGAGATTCGTTCAAAGAGAACTTCTTATAGAACTCATATTCATCCGTGAAAGGCTCAACCCTTGCGATACTTTTCGAATAAAGATCCCTGTCAGTAAAATTATCCCCCCAGCTTGATCCGAAATTGATTATTTTCGACAGCTCTTTATTTATGATATCGAAAGAAGCATCTCCCGAGACTATCGGCTTTTTGATCCCGGCTGAGTATAGCTCTGTTACGGCGTGCTGAAGATTACCCAGAGAGTCCGTGAAAACGAACACCTGCTTATCGGCATCGAGCTTTTCGATTATCATGTCGAGAGGAAGCGGCAGGTAAGGATGAACATTTCCTGAAGGATAATAGATGTAATTGTATTCTGAGAAATCAGTATCAGAACCTCTGAGAAGCGATGTGTCCTCTCTGGTGTATACTCCTGTGTAGATCGTTTTATGGCCTGCGTCTCTTATTTCGACAATTGAAGCGCCGGGTATAGACCCTGAAGAAAAGAATTTAATGTTCACAAGGTTCTTATAATTGTAGCCTTTACCCATCGGAGTGATCCTTATGACCCTTTCATTAATACCCTCAATATCTTTTCTTGTATAATCCGCCCCCGCGCTGCTTCCCGGTATAAGATTGGGATTGTTAAGCTCTTTCATCCACTTGATCCTGGCGATCTTAAAAGATATATCCGAAGTAAAAAGCTTTGCCGAAGGATTACGGCTCATAATTTTAGGTATCTGATCGGTATGGGAATCCCTTGCATTGGTCATAACAACGATATCAATGTCATTTCCGGGATAATCTGTCTCAGGATCTACCAGTATCTTCACACCCGTAACATTGAAAAGAAGGGTTTTTTCATTCCTTTCGTTCGAAATGGATGTTGCCCTCATATAATTGTCGGCACTGTTCAGATCTATCCTGTTTCTTATGCCGTTCAGCCTTCCCATCACAATATCTTTGATGTCGCCGTCATATTCAACGAACTCGATCTCGAACTGCATAGTTCCTAGCTTAGCCTGATTTACAAAATACTGCTCGACGGCTTTCGACAGATCTTTGTTGCCTGTGTAAAATATAAGATATCTTGCCGAGATCTTTTCGAAGATCATGTACTTAACGGAAAAATTCTCATTCAGCAGGGAGTTCTGAAGCTTGAACTGAGTCAGGGCGGTATCTATTTTCTCTCTGACAAAAATATAGTTCTGATAAAAACTGTTTAAATAACTGATCGATTTGCCGTCTTCGGGGCTTATAACGATATCGTAATTGTCATAAACATGATCTCTGATCTCGCTGAAAACTTTTAGAAGGTTCCTGTAGAATTTCCCGTAATTCGTATCCGGTTCAGATATAAAATTGACGACATAACCTGAACCGGGTTTGAAATATATATCCAGGATCCTGTCCGATATTGAAAGCGTGGCAGGTTTACTTTCAAATATGATCTTATTGAATATCTGCTCATTTATGCGGATATATTCCTGTATGATATCTTTTATTTCCTGAAAACTTTTGTTTGTTTTTTTAACGATAAAGCTTCTTTCAGGCGCCTTTTTTACAACAGCGACCTCCGGAGCAGGTTCATCCGCCTTTTCTTCTTTACCGAAGAGGCTGCTTTTGATATTCTTCTCAATATGTTCGATCAGATCATTTCTGTGTTTTTCAGTTTCACTTAAAAGCCCTTCTTTTTGCGCTTCCAGAAGTTTCCTTATGTTACCGGTAACAGTTAAGCTTTCTGATGCCAATATCGAATCTATGCTGTCAATATCGCCGTAAATTTCTTTTATCTTACCGAAATCTTTATATGAATCAGCATATTTAAAACAATCCCCGCATTCGGCTCCTTCTTCAAATAAAACAAAATCCTCTATGTTCTCTTCAATGCTTTTTTTAGCTCTGTTCAGGATGGAAATATTCATTTCTTTAATTTCTTGGGGCATACTGTCAAAATCAAGTGAATTCATATAATCTACGGTTTCCTTATCTTTCTTGATCCTGCTGATATAGTCCGTATTCAGTTTTATCCCTGCGGTCAATTCTTTTATAATATCTTTCATACCGGCTCCTTTTTATTTTTTCAGGTATTCAATATATGATTTAGAACAAGTAAAATCAAGCACCCGCTTTTCTTTTCTCTCAACATTACGATTGCTTAAGGTGATAATTTATTTTATATTTAGCATTTTTAAATGTATGTAAGGCGAGGACAAGCTCTACGGACGAAAAAGAAAAATATATGGGTCTGGCGCTCAGAGAGGCTTTGAAAGGTGCAGGGACCGCAAGCCCTAACCCGATAGTCGGAGCAATCATCGTTAAGAACGGCAAGATCATTGGAAAAGGCTGCCATAAGAAATTTGGAGGCCCTCATGCCGAGGTGAACGCGATCAGTTCATGCGTTGAAGATCCTTGCGGTTCAGACATGTATGTTACGCTTGAACCGTGCTCGCATTTCGGGAAAACGCCCCCGTGCACCGACCTGATAATAAAAGAAAAGATCAGAAGAGTCTATATAGGTACCACTGATCCTTCTCCCCACTCGAACGGCAGAGGAACTGAAGTTCTGAGAAGAGCGGGTGTTGAAGTCGAATGCGGCGTTCTGGAAAAGGAATGCATTGGCATCAATGAGCCGTTCTTTCATTCGCTCAGAACGGGTATGCCTCTTATTATTCTAAAAGCGGCTTCATCTCTGGACGGATCTCTAGCTACAGACAACGGCGATTCGAAATGGATCTCATCTGAAAAAAGCAGGAAAATGGTACACAGATTGAGAAATTTTTATGACGCTGTGCTGGTCGGCAGAAACACTGTTGAAAAAGACGACCCGCTGCTCACAGTAAGACACTGCAGGGGAAGAAACCCTGTGAGGATAGTAACTGATGAACATTTATCGCTCAGCCCCGACAAAAAAATTTTCGGTAACGATTCGGGAACAATTATAATCACTTCGAAAACAGTAACGGAGACATCTGAAACAAAGTATAAAAACAAAGGTATAAGTATAATTAAAGTCGATGAAAACAACGGGGAGCTTGATCTGGAACAGGCATTCAGAACGCTTCATTCATACGGGATAAGATCAATACTGGCAGAGGGCGGCGCAGCGATGTTTTCCTATCTTATCAATAACAGACTTGCCGACAAGATCGTACTTTTTCTTGCGCCTAAACTGATCGGAAGCTCTGTAAAGTTCTTTTCCGGATCCGGGATCGAACTGGTGTCTGATTCTGTATCGATTGAGGATGTTAAATATAAAAGATCCGGCGTCGACCTTTTAGTTGAGGGTAACTTGAGGTATTCCGATTGAAAATTTCAAAAGAAATAAAATTGATGGTCCTGACAGATTTCATAACTGTCAACCTGTCGACCTTGATACTTTTTATAATCAAATTCAAGACCGACTATTTCATCACATACACAGATCACTCTTATTCGGAGCTTTTGATCATTTCACCTGTTCTCTACATTTTCTGGCTGTCTGTTTTCCACATAAAGGACCTGTATAAATCGTTCTATTTCAGAAGCGCAGTAGAGATCGGGCTGAGCGCATTATCGGGAATAACGGTCGGAATAATTGTTCTTTATGTACTGACGACATTGAACTTTAGAGAACTGTCAGGCACAGGACTGATTATTTATTATGTTATTCTGAGCACTGTGGTAACATCCGGCAGAATTTTTTTCAAACTTACTTTAAACAGACTTTTCAGAAAAGGCATAGGCTTAAGAAACGCCCTCGTTATAGGCTATAATAAATCGTCTAAGAAAATTATCCGCGAGTACCATAAAGGACGGCTGCTGGGGTTAAGGATAATCGGTTTCATTGATGACGGCAAGGACAATCCTGAATATCAGGGTTTCAGGACACTGGGCGATCTGGACAGATTTGAGGACATAATTAAGGATAATCAGATAAGGGAAATTATAATATCCGTAGAAGTAAAAGACCCGTTTCTTATAAACAACATAATTCTTAAATCAAAGGATCACAATGTCTTTTACAAAGTTGTGCCTTCGCTTGAGGATATAATCAGCGGGAATGTCAGGACTTTCGAGCTTTTCGGATACAAGCTTCTGGAACTGTTCCCTGACATATTGTCACCCTTCCAGAGAATGCTTAAAAGAAGCTTCGACATAATAGTATCGCTGATCCTTTTGATCTTAATGAGCCCCTTAATGCTTTTGAGCATTCTGATAATAAAATTCGATTCGAAAGGAGAGGTGATCTTCAGACAAAAAAGAGTGGGGAAAGATTTTAAGGAATTCACTGTCTATAAATTCAGGTCAATGAAAAAGGACGCCGAAGCCGAAACAGGCGCTGTCTGGGCATCTAAGAACGATCCGAGGATCACAAGATACGGCACCTTCATGAGAAAAACCAGGATCGACGAGCTTCCTCAGCTTATAAATGTCCTTATCGGCAACATGAGCTTTGTAGGACCCAGGCCTGAAAGAAAATTCTTCGTTGACAAATTCATAAAAACCATACCCTATTATTACAAGAGACTCCATGTAAAACCCGGACTGACGGGATGGGCTCAGGTTAAGCACAAATATGACGAATCGTTCGACGATGTTAAAGAAAAACTTAAATATGATCTTTATTACATCGAGAACATTTCGTTAAAACTCGATTTTATAATTCTGTTCTACACTGCAAGAGTCGTAATTAATTTTAAAGGCCACTAAATTCGGAGATATCTAATGAAAAAAATCGTTTTGCTCAGTCTGTTTATATTTTCTTTGTCAAGTTTCTCCCAGACTGAAGAACTTTTAAGAATGTACCAGAAAATGACCGGTAAAGACCTTTCTTCTGAGATAGAAAAACTCAAAGGCAAAGATTCACCCAATAAAATAACAACCGAAGTTGCGGAAATTGACACCGTTCTTTCTTTAATCGATGATGAATCTGATATCCCGGTTGATTCTGTTGAAGTGTATAAGACATATTTTGAAAAATACGTGAACGGGGAAGTGATCGACCCCTACAGCTCGGAATTAAAACAGTTCCGTATAGATTTCTCGTCTGTAAGAACGAATCTTAATTACAATAAATCGATACCCGACAATTATATTCTTTCCGCCGGTGATATATTTGCCGTCGATGTCTGGGGAGCGATGGAGAAAAATTATGCCGTTGAAGTAACGAACGAGATATTCATAATCATTCCCCAGATCGGAAAGATCGACCTCTCGGGACTTGATTATAAAGCTGCCAAAAGCAGGATCGAATCCAAATTATCCAGCATAAACGGCATAAAATTCAGCGTAAGGCTCAGCGAAGTAAAACCGATCTCTATATTCGTAGTCGGTAATGTCATAAAACCCGGGGTGTATAATGTCTCGCCCTTTTCAAGCATTATTGAAGTTCTGGCAGTAGCGGGAGGCGTAACTCCTGAAGCAAGTTTAAGAAATATCGGACTAATCTCGACAAAAACCGGATCCAGAGTAGTGGACATGTACTCACTTTTGTTTTTCGGAAAAAACCCTGTATCTGTCCTTGAGCCTAACATGACCGTTTTTGTACCCCTTACCGGCGATCAGGCGGCGATAGCGGGAAATGTGAAAAGAGAAGGTATTTTCGAGATCCGAACATCAGACAGGCTTGAAGATATCATCGAAATTGCTGGAAAGACCCCTTTCTCTGATACGGAAAGAATTGAAATTGAAAGACTCGGAGCGGACGGAAGAAGTGAAATACTGTCAGTCTCTCTGAAAGACAACCCCAAGCTGAGAGACGGAGATGTGGTCAGGATGTTCTCAACACTTGTTTTCAATTCGAAATATGTTTATCTAAAAGGAAACTTCAGACATAACCGGAAGATCCAGTATGACGAGGGAATGATGCTCGGCGATATTATCAGCGACAAAGAGATAGTATTCGAGAATACTGATATGAATTATGCGAGCATCATAAGGAAGAACGGAACGGGAAAAAGAGATGTAATGATCACTTTCTCGCCAAAAAATGTACTCGAAAAACTCGGTGAAGACAGAATACAGCTTTCCGCGAGAGATACAGTTGAAGTATTCAGCCTCGACTCTGTTTCATATTTTCCGTCAGTTGAAGTGTCGGGAGAGATCAACAAGCCCGGAGTTTACAAATTCACCAAAGAAATGACCGTTTCAAATCTTCTTTCCTACTCAGGAGGACTTACACCTTACGGCGACATAAACAACATCGTAATTATCAGAAATAACGCAATGGACGGATACAGCTATTTCTCAAATATAAAAACCGAAGAATTCGTCCTGCAGGACGATGACAAGGTGCATATCTTTGATTACTCGGCAAAAAACCCTCTTCAGAGCGTCGGAATATGGGGTAATATAAAAAATCAGGGCAATTACATTCATTCAGATAACATGACGGCTTATGATCTTATAACACTGGGAGGCGGATTTAGGAAAGACGCCATGACAGATTCTATCGAAATAGTGTCCGGCATAAACAGGAACAACAAACTGCTGAAGACCAGATGGGTGAGTTCTGAAAATCTGAAAAACATTATTCTTGAACCCAACGATATTGTTTTCGTAAGGCGAATAAGGGACTTTGCAAGAGTGAATTATGTAAAGATCTTCGGCGAAGTACAGTTTCCGGGTATGTACGCACTTAGGGAGAATGAAGAAATGAGCGATCTTCTTGACAGATGCGGAGGTTTTACAAATAACGCCCAGATAAGATCAACTCAGATCTTCAGGCAGGAAGTCAAAGAAAAACAGACGAGAAAGATCAAAGAGTTGAGAGACGAACTGAACAACAAACTTCAGATGCAGATGATCCTTTCAGGAAATGAGGATCTGGCAAATGCTCTTAATACCGCTAAATTCGATTCAATAGAAGCCAGCGGAAGGGTGATTTTGGATATTGACGACAAGGGAAATCACGAAGATTTTTATTTCCAGAATCAGGACTCGATCTTTGTTCCTCCCGTATCAAGAACTATACTTGTGATGGGGGAAGTTTATCAGCAGACTGCCATAACCTATAATTCTTCAAAAAGAAAAGTCAGAAATTACCTTGATAAAGTCGGCGGCATAACCGATTCGGCCGATGAGGATAACATTTATGTGATAAAGTCAAACGGTGAGCTTATAAAGGAAAAGGGGTGGTTCGACAATATAATGTCTTATGAGCTTGAACCCGGTGACATGATATATGTCCCCTATGACTACAACAGGATCGATTTTCTTCAGCTGACAAAAGATGTTACAACGATTCTTTACCAGCTCAGCCTTTCAGCTGCAACAGTTTATCAGCTGTCAAAATAGAATATGGCTGCAAAACCGACATTAACTGATATTCTTGATCAGTATTACGACTCCCTTCTGTTCGATAAAGGACTAAGCAGGCTTTCTCTTGAATCATACGCAAGCGATCTGAAAAGGTATGTAGGTTATCTGGAAAGCAAAAAAATATTCGAACCTGATGATATTGCTCCCATACACATAAGGGAATTTATAATCCTTCTCAGCGACATCGGTCTGAACATAAATTCAGTGATAAGAAACCTTTCTTCGATCAGGAACTTCCACAAATATATGGTTAATGAAGATATATCGCTGAACAATCCCGCACTTCACATCGAGACCCCGAAAAAACCCGATACATATCCGGCCGTACTTTCTGTTGAAGAAGTAGAGAAAATATTTGCGGTACCGGACCTGTCAGTTCCGCTAGGATTAAGGGACAGGGCGATGCTTGAAATGCTGTATGCGTGCGGTCTCAGGATATCCGAGCTTCTTTCGATCGAGTATAACTCTGTGATCTTTCCCGAAGGTATAGTAAGAGTGATCGGAAAAAGGAACAAGGAAAGGATCGTTCCCATAGGCTCAAGTGCGCTGGAACACCTGAAAACATATCTCGGAGATGTCAGGCCTGAACTTGCCGCAAAAGGAAAGTCAAAGAACATACTTTTTTTGAACTCGAGAGGAAACAAAATGTCAAGAATGGGGTTCTGGAAGATCTTGAGAAAATATGTTCAGCTCGCTGATCTTTCTCTCGAAATCCACCCGCATACTTTCAGGCATTCTTTTGCGACACATCTTCTTGAGGGCGGAGCCGATCTGCGCTCAGTTCAGGAGATGCTCGGACACTCCGACATCTCGACGACCCAGCTCTATACCCATATCGACAGAGAGCATTTAAAACAGATCTACAGGCAATTCCATCCGAGGGGGTAGTGCTTTAAATCCTTGTAAAACCTGTTCCGGTTACTTATATTACTTAAATGTAAACAAAACAGGAAAAGCGCTGTGTCATTTATTGAATTTTTCATAGCTAAAAGATACCTTCAGGGTAAAAGAAAGACCGCTTTTATATCAACGATTACTTATATTTCGTTTCTGGGCATCACTCTGGGTGTAGCAGTTCTTGTGATCGTAATATCTGTCATGAACGGATTTGAGACCGAGGTCAGAACAAGATTCATCTCGAACGACTCGCATATCAGGATAAGATCTTTCAACGACAGACCTTTTTCATTCAGCAATGACCTTACGGAGCTTCTGTCAGCCGATTCTCTTATAAGGGGACACTCGCCTTTTGTCGAATCCTACGGAATGATCAAAGGCGATTATACCGAAGGATCTCTTGTGAGAGGAATAGATAAAGGTACGATCTCATCAGTTTCGCTATTAAACGGGCAGATAATCGCGGGTAAACTCGACTTTGAACAATCGGAGTCAGGGCTTCCGGGTATTATACTTGGCAAAGGAATGGCTGACAGGACAGCATCCATAGTCGGCAGCGAGCTTTTCGTTATTTCACCAGCCATCAGTTCTACCTTCTCGCAGCCGCCGGTAATGAAATTCGAAGTGACGGGTATATTTGAATCCGGGCTTGCCGAAGTGGACGGCGGGCTTGTTTATGTCTCACTGGAAGCGGCACAGAAATTATTCAAAATGCCGGATAAGGTAAATGGAGTCTATATAGTCCTGTCTTCGATCGGGCACACCGACAGAGTAAAAGCAGACCTGAACGAAAAGCTCGAATACCCGCTGAACGCCGTATCATGGAAAGATATGCACAAAAATCTGTATGCGTGGATGGAGATCGAAAAGATGATGATGGGGACGATCTTAAGCCTGATAGTGATAATTGCAGCCTTCAACATACTATCCGGACTGATAATGATAGTTATGGAAAAGAAACAGGAGATCGGGATACTCATGGCTATGGGCGCTACAAGATCGATGATAATGAGGATCTTTATAATTCAGGGTATGATCATCGGGGTTTTAGGAACTGTATTCGGAATAATCCTCGGGCTTATTGTCAGCCTGATACAGCTCAAGTACAAAATAGTATCACTTCCCGGCGATATCTATTTCATCAACGCAATGCCTGTCGAGATAAAGACCGCAGATGTAATTCTGATCGGAGCAGTTGCCCTTGCACTGACATTCCTTTCAACTATCTACCCTTCGAGTCAGGCGGGTAAAATGCTTCCGGGACAAATAATAAGAGGTGAATAAAAAAAGAGAATAAAATGCTGGTAAATGTAAAAGAACTATATAAAAAGTACACAATGGGGAAAAAAGACATACCTGTGCTCAAGGGAGTCAATCTGTCCCTTAATGAAGGCGAAATAGTTGCCGTAATGGGAAAAAGCGGGGCGGGCAAATCCACTCTTCTTAACATTGTAGGCACGCTCGACAAACCCGACAGCGGAATAATTGAGTTCAGGGACGAGAACATTATCACATACAGCGACAAAAGGCTGGCCGAATTTAGGAACCGGAACATAGGCTTCGTTTTCCAGTTCCACTATCTGCTGCCTGAATTCACTTCACTTGAGAACATCATGCTGCCCGGACTTATAATGGGCGGCGACAGGAACGAGCTCGCCAGACGCGCTGGTGAACTTCTTGAAGCTGTCGGACTTTCTGACAGAGCAACGCACAAGAGCGCGGAACTTTCAGGGGGTGAGCAGCAGAGAGTGGCATTTGCGAGAGCGCTGATCAACAAGCCTTCGCTGATACTGGCAGACGAACCTTCAGGAAATCTGGATAATGTATCCTCGGAGAAACTTCACGATCTGATGTGGGATCTTGCGAAAAAGAACAAAACGGCGTTCCTGGTTGCCACGCACGATAAAAACCTTGCGGGAAAAGCGGACAGGATAGTTAACATTGTTGACGGGGTTATCTGATGAAATGCGATAAGTGCGGCTCAGTAAATGTTGTGACAAAAATCGTTATTCAGAATGACAAGGGTACTGAAGAGATCAATCTTTGCCTGGATTGTTTTCAGAAATTTCTTAAAGACCATCCTGACATTCAAAACGGACCTGCAGGCAGATCCATCAATGATTTCCTGCTCGG
>JAQVNT010000216.1:2092-3659 GCA_028702975.1 Candidatus Delongbacteria bacterium | reverse complement strand
AGAGACATATATCTATCCAGGCTGTTAAAGTATATCGACAAGCCTGTCATAAAAGTTCTGACAGGGATCAGGCGATGCGGAAAAAGTTCGATCTTAAAACTACTCAACAGTGAACTGCTTAAAAACGGTACGCCTGAAGGAAACATAGTTTTCATCAACCATGAATCCTTAGAGTTCGGCTTTATAAAAAACTATGATGATCTCTATAAATTCGTCAAAGGTGCCCTAAAAAGTAAAAAAGGAAAAAAATACATTATTCTTGATGAAGTCCAGGAAGTGGAAAAGTGGGAAAAGGCCGTCTCCTCATTTCTGTCGGATGAGATCGGAGATATCGTAATTACAGGCTCCAACGCGCATCTTTTATCATCCGAGCTTGCGACACTTTTAAGGGGCAGATATATAGAAATACCCATTCATACGCTCAGCTTTAGCGAATTTCTCGATTTCAGGCAGGTAAAAGATAAACAAAATATTGACGATGAGTTTAAAAACTATCTCAGATACGGCGGATTTCCGGGCATACACAAGATGGAATTCGAAGACGAAATGATCGTGAACTACTTAAATTCAATAATCAACACCGTTATCTTAAAAGATATCATCGAAAGAAACAGCATCAGAGACGCATCCTTAGTCGAACAGATAATCAAATACCTGACCGACAACTGCGGCAACATAAGCTCGGCGAAAGGCATTTCCGATTATTTAAAGTCGCAAAATGTAAAAGTGTCGGCCGATACCGTAATAAATTACATTTCGTATCTCGAAAAAGCATTCATGTTCCATAAAGTCAACAGATACGACCTAAAAGGGAAAAAGTGGCTCGAGATCAATAATAAATTCTATTCCGGCGATATAGGCTTAAGGAACGGGCTCATAGGCTACAGGGAGAACGACATTTCCGGAGTGCTTGAAAATCTGATCTACTTAGAACTTATCAGAAGAGGCTACAAAGTAGGCACAGGAGTATCAGGCAGCGGTGAAGTTGATTTTATTGCGGAAAAGCAGAATGAGAAGATCTATATCCAGGTCACATATCTGCTTGCGTCAGAATCTACAGTTAAGAGGGAATTCGGCAGCCTTGAAGCAATAAGCGACAATTACAAAAAGATCGTGCTCTCATTAGACAAATTTTATCCCGAAGACAGAAACGGAATTCAAAGGCAATACATCCCCGACTTTCTGCTTGACCTTGACCGCATAAAAGATTAAATTATAGTGATAAAACAAGAAGGACGCTCTATGCTGAATAAAAGAACGGGCAGGCAGCCGATCTTCCAAAAAACATTAGAGGAAGGGTTGAGCGTATGACTTTGAATGAAAAAGATAAATCAGAACATGGCGACATAATCATATACCAGCCTGATCAAACATCATCTAAGCTGGAAGTGAGAATAGAAGATGAGACCGTTTGGCTAACTCAGGCACAAATGATTGAACTTTTTGACTCCACCAAACAAAATGTTAGCTTACACATTAATAACATATTTAGAGAAAAAGAACTGGATCGGGATTCAACTGTCAAGGAAAACTTGACTGTTCAAATAGAAGGCAACAGAAAGATCCA
>JAQVNT010000216.1:0-1992 GCA_028702975.1 Candidatus Delongbacteria bacterium | reverse complement strand
TTTTTGACTCCACCAAACAAAATGTTAGCTTACACATTAATAACATATTTAGAGAAAAAGAACTGGATCGGGATTCAACTGTCAAGGAAAACTTGACTGTTCAAATAGAAGGCAACAGAAAGATCCATATAAGGGATCTTTTATGACGGTCAGATCTTTGATGCATACGAAAAGGTCGTATCTTTTGTAAAATCAGCGAAAAAATCAATAATTCTAATAGATAATTACATAGACGAAACGGTTCTGACTCTTCTGACGAAAAGAAAAAAAGGCGTGAAAACTACTATATACACTCAGAACATTTCAGAACAATTAAAACTTGATATTAAAAAGTATAATGCGCAGTACGAGACCGTTGAAGTAATAAAATTTGAGAAATCACACGACCGCTTCTTGATAATTGACAATTCAACCGTTTATCACATAGGCGCATCGCTGAAAGATGTCGGAAAAAAATGGTTCGCATTCTCAAAGATCGAACTTGACCCGAAAGAGATGATAGAAAAACTTAAATAACCCTCTAAACCCTACCTCTTAACGATCCGGAACTTTACCCCGCTCTACAGAAAATTCATTGACTAAAGCAGTATATTCATGAGTTCGTAATTAAGATACAACTTTTCTTTGCCCACCAAAACGGACTTAAGAAAACCTCCATTTTCAAGCGATTGAAGATACTTTCCGACAGTTTTAGGATTTCCCAACCCCGCATCGATCAGAAACTGCCTTTTTGTATATGGCAGGCGGAATAACTGTTCGACCAGCTCCTTTGAATAAATTTTCGGAAGTGCTGTCTTTATCTTTTGAGAAGTCATATCCATAAGATCAACGATCGAATCAAGCTGTTTTATGCTGTCTTTTGATGTGCTTTCAATCATGTCAAGCATATATAGTATAAACCCTTCCCAATCATTCTTCTCAGTAACCCTTCTAAGCTTCAAGTAATAGTCTGTTTTATTTTTGATGATATAGCCGCTGAGATAGATCCCCGGTATATCGAGAAGTTGTTGGAGCTTGAGATACAGGAGAAGAAGAATTCTGCCCGTCCTGCCGTTACCGTCCGAAAAAGGGTGTATCGCTTCGAACTGATAGTGTATAACCGCCATTTTTATCAAAGGGTCTATTCCGCTTTCTTCATTTATGAACTTTTCAAGGTTATGAAGCTTATCACGGATCACATTTTCGCCTGAGGGCGGAGTGTATATGATCTCGCCGTTCGGAGTTGAAAGCGTTGTTCCGGGTACTGTCCTTATTCCAGATCTGTTCTGCTTTATACACTGAACTATCTCAATACACAAATTAGTTGTTATCAACGGCCTCTTTTTCAGACTTGACATTCCCAGCCAGAGCGCTTCTTTGTATCTCAGAACCTCTTTTGTAGCAGAATTCTCTGTTTTCAAATCCGCAGCCGCCGACTTGAACAATTCATCATTGGTTGTAACAATATTTTCGATTTCAGAACTGGCTTTTGCTTCCTGCAAATATAATGTGTCGAGAAACAATCCCGGATTAGGAAGGCCTGTCATCGCACCGTTGAGCTTCGCTAAAAACCGGCTCGCGCTAATAGTCTTCTGGAGGACTTTTTTAGTTTCTATTTCGGCTTTCGGCGGAAGCAGAGGTAGTTCGTTGTAAGGTGTTTTTTTGTCGAATTTATCCATGTATTTTTCTCTATTTTTTGCCCTCGTTTTCGTATCGGGAGTAATCTTTGCCCTCGTTTTTATAGCTAATACAACTTTTTACTCCTAAAAAAGAAATATAATCACCCTGTTTACCGGATGCAAGGAAATAATTAGGATCACTCTAAAATCTTCCCGCTAGTGGTTTGCTTTTTCAAAAATAGCGATAGAACCCGGAGATATTTTAAAGAAACTCTTTTAACGCTTAACTATCCTGAACAGAGTAATAAAAATATACTTGAAATCATTTATAACGGAAACTTTCTCAAAATAAACCTTATCCAGCTCGACCTTCTTGGGAATAGTCTCTTCAATA
>JAQVNT010000013.1 GCA_028702975.1 Candidatus Delongbacteria bacterium | reverse complement strand
GAGGTTCGTAACTCCCGCTTTTATATATTCTTTCAAGCCCGGTCCCCTTTATCACCTGAAGGTGATGGATCTTGATATAATCGGGCTTTATTCTGTTGATCTCCCTGAAAGTCTCAAAGACCATTTCGTCCGTTTCACCGGGAAGCCCGATTATCAGGTGAACGCCTGCGAGAAAATCAGTCTTTTCCCTGATCATTTTAAACGCGTTCAAAAAGCAGGCGTAATCATGCCCGCGGCCGATTGTCTTGAGCGTCACATCGTGAACGGACTGAAGTCCCAGCTCAAGCCATACATCCCTGCCTGCGGCAGTGCTGCTCAGCATTTCCAGCATTGCGGCATAAATGCTGTCCGGCCGCGTGGAAAGCGCAAGAACCCGAATTTCAGGATAACTCAATGCCTCCATGAATGACTTTTCGAGATAATCAATATCGCCGTAAGTCGAAGTGTTGTCCTGAAAATATGCCACGAACTCATCAGTCGGGTACTTGCGCTTCACATAGGGCAGTCCCTGCTCCATCTGCTCTCTGACCGTAACTGCGCCTTTTATCGTCTGCGGAATAAAAGAATCCTTGTTGCAGAAAATGCAGGGCGGGTCGTTCGGGCAGGGTATGTGAAGCGTCAGACCTATCTTTCCCAGCTTTTTACCGTACCTTTCCTTCATAAAAGGCAGAACTTCGGAATAATAATATTTTTCATGTCCGTTCATGGTATAAAGTTAAGAACGAACAGTACGATTTAAAAGGTAAAACTTCTAAACAATTTTCTTGATATTCATCAATTAAAAGTATAATATTAATAGCTTAAGTAATTACAGGCGGTATTATGTTCTACAAACCGGATTACGAAGGCGGAAGCATAGTCAACCTGATGAGTTCGATATCAAAATGCTTCGGTATGGAACCGAAGTACAGCGAGCTTATTCTTCTTCCGTGCGAAAAGCTTTCGGGATACAAAAATATAATCAATATCGTGATCGACGGTCTCGGTTACAATTATCTGATGAAGAAAAGGAAGAATTTTCTTAAAGACCACACGATAGGCAAGATCACTTCAGTATTTCCTACGACCACATCTGCCTGCATCACGAGTTTCGCGACCGGACTTGCCCCCAAAGAGCACGGGGTGACGGGCTGGTACATGAGACTGAGAAGTGAAAAATACGACATTCCGTCCACAATACTGCTTTTCAATGACAGAAGGAATGAAGAACCGCTGCTTAACAAAGGAATTGAACCTGAGGATATCTTCATCGATCACAGGCTTTCAAAGAATATAAAAAACCTCAAAGTATTTCATCCGGAAGCCATCAGCAATTCGGTTTATACAAAATATCTGCTTTCAGAGTCTGAAAAGATCGTTTATAAGGGTCTTGAAGATATGTTCGTCAAACTGACAGCCTCGGTATTATCGAACAAAAGAGAAAAAAATTATATTTACGCTTATCTGCCCGACCTGGACGCCGTTCTTCATAAGGTAGGAAGCGGATCCAAAGACCTGACTAAACTGTTCTACGCTATCTCAAGAAATACAGAAAAGTTCGTTTCGGACATCAAAGGCACTAACTCGATCGTTATCGTCACAGCGGATCATGGTCTTATCGACGGGGAAGAAGGTAAAAGGCTCAACATGAACGAATTGCCCGAGATAAATAAAATGCTTGAATTCCCTCTCTGCGGGGAACCGAGGGCTGCATACTGCTATGTTAAAAAGAAATATCTCAAGGATTTTAAGAAAACGGTGGAAGCTAAGATCGGACACGCAGTCAAGGTTTTCTCCAGAGATCAGCTTATAAAAGGCGGATATTACGGTCTTTTTGAAGAGAATAAAGAGCTGAAGGGCAGAATAGGCGATTTTGTGCTCGTCTGCAAAGAGAATTATGTTATTAAGGATTTTCTAAAGAATGAAAAAGTAAAATGGCACGAGGCGGATCACGGAGGTTTAAGCGAAGAAGAGATGTTCGTCCCGCTGATAGTCGCCGAATCGGATCAAAGGAGAAACTAATGAGAATGATCTACATTCCGCTTATTAAGAAAGCTGTAAAAGAGGATATGGGTAAGAACGGCGATATTACCACCGATTCTATAATTTCGTCCGGTAAAAAGGGCAGAGCGATATTGAAGGCAAAGTCCGACGGAATAATCTGCGGGCTTCATGTTTTCGAGGATACATTTTTTTATATTGATAAAGATCTTAAGATCGAAACATTTTTCAATGACGGCGACAGGATAGTTAAAGGTGATGTTGTGGCAGTGATCAAGGGCAGCCTAAATTCGATCCTTAAAGCGGAGAGGACGGCTCTAAATTTCATACAGAGGATGTCGGGAATATCGACCTGCTCGAATCAGTTCGCGGAGGCTGTAAAAGGCACAAAGGCAGAGGTCTTAGATACCAGAAAAACACTTCCCGGATTCAGAACGCTCGATAAATACGCGGTCAAGACCGGCGGGGCAAAAAACCACAGGATCGGACTTTTCGATATGTTTCTGATAAAAGACAATCACATCTCAGCGGCCGGAGGGATCACAAAAGCGGTCGAAAAAGCTTTAAAGTACAGGAAAAAGAAAGGGCTGGACTCGAAGATCGAGGTCGAAATAAAGAATATTGATGAATTTAAAGAAGCTCTCGAACTGGAAGTTGACTGGATAATGCTGGACAACATGAGCGTAGAAGATATTAAAAAATGCGTTAAGCTTAACAAAGGTAAAAAGAAGCTCGAGATATCGGGCAATGTAAGCCTAGAAAGAGTAAGGGAGCTGGCTGAGACAGGAGCGGATTACATTTCGGTAGGAGCGCTGACGCACAGCGTTAAAGCCATGGACCTGAGTCTTCTGGTTGAGCAGGAGTAATTTTGAACAAATTATTGAGACATATACTTTCAGTTACTCTGCCTCTCCTGCTGATTTCATGCGCGACGGACTACAAACGCTGGCCGGACGGCGGGCCGGACGACAAACTGAATCCCGATGTGGCGAAGATCTCAATTCCCGACGGCTCGCTCAATGCCGGAAAAGACCCGGAGATCGAAATAGAATTTTCAGAATATATCGACAGGAATTCGGCCAGATCAGCAGTGAATATTTCGCCTCAGTCCGCTCTAAAAAAGTCAAGGATCCTCTGGTACGACAAAAGCGTAAAAATAAGATTTAACGATCTGGACGAAGATCAGACGGTCGTTATAAGCATAAGTCCTTCTTTGAAAGACACGCAGGGAAATCCTCTTTCAGGGTCGTTCTCGGCATCATTCTCGACGGGAGGCAGTCTCGACCGTAAAACGATCACGGGAAAGATAAACGGAGCTATCGACAAGGATCAGATCGCCAGTCTGAATTATTCAGCTGTGAAAATACATCTTTACAAGATCACGGCCGACAGCTTAAATTACGCAAAAGCAGAGCCTGAATATTCAGCGGGTCTGTCTTCGGATAATACATTCGAAATGAAAAATCTGAGTTCGGGAGAATACAAGTTCCTTGCTTTCAGCGACATCAACAAAAACAACAAACCTGATCTCGAGACCGAAATGATCTCATTCGTGCCCGGTTCATGCGATCTGACCAGAACTGACAGTATCGCTGTTGAACTGACTATGGGTTACAATGATACCGAGCCTCCGTTCATAAAAAACACATCCGGTTCGGAAAACAATGTTATTAAGATCGGGTTCTCCGAAGGGATCAAGTTCAATCCCTGGATAATTGAAGGTGTCAGAATAAATGATGAGGCTGAAGAATTCGAGATATTTCCTGATACGGAAGACCATAAGACAGTCTGGATAAGAACGAAAGAGCTTGTTCCCAATGATATAGTGACTTTAATTTCAGGTGATATATCCGATCATTTCGGAAATATGATCTCGGAGAAATTCAGAACGAAAAAACATACTGTCTCAGACTCTATACCCGCAAAGGATTTTAAGATCAGTTCGAAATTGCCTTCCTCGATAAATTCCGACGGCCGTCTTGTGCTTAAGACCAACAATTTTATGAACGATTCTGTTTCAATTTCGTTCCTCAACCTCAAAGACAGCACAGAATTATCTCTCGATCTGATCAAACAGCCTTACAATATTTCCGCTGAGATCCCGGGATCAGATGTTGCAGAGGGCGAACATGAGCTGATGATAAGGCTTTCGGACTCTTTAATGGCAAAGCAGAAGATAGTGGTGACTGAAGAAATGGGTTACGGGAGTATTTCGGGATCTATAGACGGAAGCAGGTCTTCCGGATACATAATACTGCTTAAGCCTGTCCAAGGAGGAGAAAAGAACGCTGTGCAGGCTGTTTCCGGCGGGTATAAGATCGAGGCCAGACCTGGCAAATACTTATGCGCTGCTTTTGAGGATAAGGAGAATAAGGTGGTATTCGGTCACGATATCATTAAAGAGAAGACCGCTTCAGCCGTATTTTATCCTGATACAGTACTTGTGAGAAAGAACTGGGAAACATCGGAAGTCGATTTCAAATTTAAAAATACAAATTCAGGGAGATAAATGATGTACGCACTTATTATGGCAGGCGGAGTCGGAGCGAGATTCTGGCCGAGGAGCAGGCTCAAGACACCCAAACACCTTCTCTCGATCGTGAACGAGAGAACAATGCTGGAAAATACTGTTTTGAGGATGGATGATCTTGTAAGCCGGGAGAACTGTTACATTGTTACGAACAGGGAGCAGAAAGAAAGTATTCTAGATAATATCAAAGATTTTAAACAGGAAAATATCATAGCTGAGCCTTACGGCAGGAATACTGCGGCGGCCATCGGATACGGAGCTGTTAAACTGATGATGAAAGACCCTGAAGCGGTTATGGTCGTTCTTCCGGCCGATCACTTTATCAAGAACGTGCAGATGTTCAGCGATGTGATAAGAAATGCTGTCGGCTACTGCGAAAAGGAGCCTGATGCACTTGTGACCATAGGTATAGAACCCACGCACCCCGAAACAGGATACGGTTATATTCAGATAGGCAGCGAGATCGAAAAAGGTATCTACGATGTCAGATCTTTTGCGGAAAAACCTAATCTTGAAACAGCCCTGAGATTTCTGGAAAGCAGGGAGTTCTACTGGAACAGCGGCATGTTCATCTGGAAAGCCTCGACCATTATGAAGAATATTGAAAAATTCTTACCCGACCTCTATGAGAACCTTATGGAGCTTAAGGCTGCCATGATCGGGAATGAGCCAGAATCGGTGATCGAAAAGATATACAGCGAAATGCGTTCCATTTCGATCGATTACGGGGTCATGGAAAGAGCTGAAAATGTGAAAGTCCTTCTGGGGAGCTTCGGATGGTCGGATGTCGGAAGCTGGTTCGAAATATACAGGCTGAAGGAAAAAGACGACAAACAGAATGTGGTCGACTGCGACAAATTCATATCGATCGATACCGAAGGCTGCCTGATCTCATCGGAGAATGATAAGAAGCTCATAACCTGCATCGGGTTGAAAGGCCTTGCGGTCATAGATACATGCGACAGTCTTTTAATTACCCCTCTGTCAAGGTCTCAGGATGTTAAGGACCTTGTGGAAAAAATAAAGCTCAACAAGCATAATAATGTTCTCTAATTAACCCGGAGCACAAAATGGATGAAAAGGACAAAATAGAATTCTTAAGATCTATTTCTCTGTGTCAGGACATGAACGATAAAGAGATAAAAGATATAGCCGAGCACTGTCAGCTAAAGAAATTTACGAAGAAGAATATAGTTTTTCTCGAGCAGGACCCGGGCAACATGTTCTATGTAATCTATTCCGGCAAAATAAAAATAACAAAACTCAACAACGACGGCGATGAGGTAATTCTGTCTATACTGGGCCAGGGGGATTATTTCGGGGAGATGTCGCTTTTGGATCATAACAAAAGAAATGCTAACGCCATCGCACTTGACGATATTGAACTTCTGACGATCGTAAGGAATGAATTTCTCGAAGTGCTTCACAGCAATACTACTTTTACTTTTAACCTTCTTAAAACATTCGCAATTAGGCTCAGGACAACAGATATCAGGGTAAAAAGTTTTTTCCTTGACGACGCGCAGCAGAAGGTTCTCATGATGCTGTACGATATGAGCGAGAAAATGGGAGTCAGGAAGGGCAGTCACATGGTGCTTAAGGATATGCCTAATCAGACGGACCTGGCGAACCTGACCGGTATTTCCAGAGAAACACTTTCAAGAATAAGCAAGAAGTTCGAGATGAACGAGATCATAATTAGAGACGGGAAGGATATTATCATACCTGATTACAATGAATTCGTGGCCAGATTTATAAATGAAGACTAAATTCGCCGATCTCCACATACATACAAGATATTCGGACGGGACTTATAAGGTCGCGGAAGTGTTCAGGATAGCAAAGAAATTCAAATTCTCGGCCGTGAGCATTACCGACCACGACAGTGCTGATTCGTACCCCGAAGCTAAAGAACTTTCAAGAAATTTCGGGATAGAGATAATTCCGGGCGTTGAACTTTCATGTGACTACGGAGGTCTTGACATACACATACTCGGATACTTTTTCGACCCCAAAGACCAGAAGCTAAAAAATTACCTTAAAGACTTTAAGGATGCAAGGGCAGACAGGGCAAAAAAAATGACTGAACTCCTTCAGGGCGACGGTATAAATGTAAGCTACGAAGATGTTCTTAGAATATCGCCCGACGGAACTATCGCAAGACCTCACATAGCCCAGCTTCTTATCGAAAAGGGTTATGCTTACAGTATTCAGGATGCGTTCGTAAAATATATAGGCTCAGATTCTAAATATTATGTAGATAAATACAAGATCGGCCCGGAAGAGGCTGTCGACCTCGTGCATAAAAGCGGAGGGCTTGCCTTTGTAGCTCACCCGTTCTATCTCAAGGATTCTCCTGAAATCCTAGATATGCTGATAGAAAATAAAATTGACGGTATCGAAACAATTCATTCGTCATACGATGAAGAGATGAGAAAATATCTCGAGGGCATGGCAGCTTCAAACAGACTCCTGAGATCGGGCGGCAGCGACTGTCACGGGCGCAGGAAGACAGGTAAAAGGCTGATGGGAGAATATTTCATACCTTATTCGTACATAGAAGCGATGAAGGAAAAACTCGGAGGGAAGGGAAAATGAAAATATGTGTACTAGGTGCCGGTCCGTGGGGGCTTGCGATAGCGGATCTGCTGGTAAACAAGGGATATGATGTTACAGTATGGGAATTCGATGAGAATGTATGCAGGATACTGCAGACCGAAAGAAAAATATGGTCGAAGCTGCCGGGCTACAAAATTCCTGACGAGATAATTATATCGAACGATATTATTGAGGCTGTTACAGATTCAGAGATCGTTATAAACGCCGTTCCAACGCAGTTCATAAGAAGTTATTTTGATAAAATAAGAGATGTTGATTTTACAAAAAAGATCGTGGTGAATGTGTCAAAAGGTATGGAAGTAGCTTCAGGAAAAGACATCAGAGAACTGTTCTTATCGGAATTCGATACGATTACTGATGATAATTTCGTGATAGTTGCCGGACCTTCGTTCGCGATCGAGGTCGCGCTCAATAAAACTCCGACCGCGGTCGTGGCTGCTTCAAAGAACATCGAAGCCGCAAATTTAGTGAGGGATGTTTTCTCGAACGAATATTTCAGAGTTTATTCTAACGACGATGTGATCGGCGTGGAGATAGGCGGCAGCGTCAAGAACATCCTCGCGATCGCGGCGGGTGTTATTGACGGCTTTGGTCTCGGCAACAATACCAAAGCGGCCATGTTGACACGCGGTCTCGCGGAGATGACCAGATTCGGGACCGAGATGGGAGCCAAGCGCGAAACGTTCTCGGGCTTATCCGGCATCGGCGATATGATCCTGACCTGTAACTCAAGCCTGTCGAGGAACTGGCAGGTGGGCAACCGTATAGCCAAAGGCGAGAAAGTGCCTGATATTATCAGGAACATGAACATGGTCGCCGAGGGTGTCGAGACCTGCAGAGTGGTCAACAGGATTGCCGCCGAAAAAAATGTGTGCATGCCGATCGTGTCGATGGTTCACAAGGTGCTCTTCAGCGGCGTTGACCCGAAAGCCGCCATAACAGAGCTCATGACAAGAGAGAAAAAAGTGGAGGACTGATGAGCGGAAAGCTCTACATCGTGTCCACGCCGATAGGCAACTACGGCGACATGACCTACAGGGCAGTGGAGACGCTCAGGAGCGTCGATCTTATCGCCTGCGAGGATACAAGGAAAACCGGTATTCTGCTCAAGCATTTTGAAATTGAAGGAAAACTTTTCAGTTATCACGATCACAACGAGAATTTCAAAACGGAGATTTTGGTACAGCGTCTCCTCGCAGGCGAAAATGTCGCCGTAGTCTCGGATGCGGGCACGCCCTGCATCTCGGATCCCGGCTACAGGGTAGTCCGGGCGGCGCGGGAGAACGGCATTGCCGTCGCCGGCGTACCCGGCGCATGCGCCGCTGTCAACGGGCTCGTCGTTTCCGGCATCCCGACGGACAGCTTCGTGTTCGAAGGTTTTCTTCCGCACAAAAAGGGAAGGCAGACAAAGCTGAAAGCCATTGCGGAAGAAAAGAGGACGATAGTGCTGTACGAATCTGTTCACAGGATAGAAAAACTTTTAAAAGAGCTTATCGGACTGATGCCGGAAAGAAAAATGTGTGTTCTCCGCGAAATGACCAAAACATTTGAGCAGCACATCTGCGGAACTCCGGCGGAATTGCTAAAAGAGCTTGAAGCATCTCAGATCAAAGGCGAATTCGTTATAGTTATAGAGGGGAAGAAGGATTGAGTTCGGGAAAACTTTATATTGTAGCTATTCCGATAGGGAACAAGGCGGATATCTCAGCGCGCGCACTGGAGACGCTTAAGTCAGTCGATGTGATCATTACCGAGGAAGCCTCCGCGGTAAAAAGCCTTTTCGCTATCCACGGTTTTAAAAAGGAATACTTTATATTTAACGAGCACAACGAAGAGAAGGATGCCGATTATGCGGTGGATTTTATGCTCAAAGGCGAAAACTGCGCGCTTATTTCCGACTGCGGTACACCCACTTTCGCCGATCCCGGCAAAATACTACTGCAGAGATGTTATGCTCATAATATAACCGTAGTGCCTATACCGGGACCATCGGCACTAATGACGCTTCTTTCGCTCTCTCCGATCGATATACGCAAATTTCTGTTCGCCGGTTTCATTCAGAAAACCAAGCAGGAAAGGGTCTCGGAACTTAAGAAACTCAAATCGCTCCATGTCCCCGTAGTCCTGATGGATACGCCTTACAGGCTTCTTGATGTGATGGAGGATGTGGCTGATATTTTTAATGACAAGCGTATTCTCTTCCTCTTCAAAGCGACAATGCCGGAAGAAATTATTAAATACGACATGGCCTCAAAAATATTTCAGTACTGCAAAAAACACGAGCTCAAAGGTGAATTCATGATACTTGTGGAAAACTGATATATACATGGAAAGTTCCGAAGCTTCAAAATATTACAGAGAGTACAAGCCTGATCTATTCTGGCAGAGCTACATCGAATGTTTCTGGGAATTTCACATCGCTCCGGAGATATTAAATGAGGCTAATCAGATCTATCTGCCCGACGGAAGTCCTCAAATGATAGTCGTTCTAGATAAAAATTATGAGAGAACTTTTCCCGACGGACGCACAGAAAAAATATCCGAACCTGTTCTCATACCTCAGAGAAACTCCGCCGTCAGGATAAATCACGAAC
Organism: Candidatus Delongbacteria bacterium; assembly: GCA_028702975.1. Lineage (GTDB taxonomy): Bacteria > UBA4055 > UBA4055 > UBA4055 > UBA4055 > UBA4055. The sequence continues at coordinate 4,966 of JAQVNT010000013.1, read as the reverse complement.
CAGGCACAAGGCTGTTCGGGATCAGGTTCAAACCTTACGGAATAAGATGCGTAGTTCACAAACCGATGTCGGAATTTAGCGAAATGAGCGTTCCTCTTACTGAAATCTTAGGCGTCAAAGACACAAATGAGCTTCGGGTTGCACTTGAAGAAAAAGATCTTAATAAAAAACATCTCACGGTACAGAAAATACTAACTAAACACTTTGAAGCACTGCCGGTAAATACAAAAATCATAGATATAATAAAGTACATTAGCGTCAATCACGGTACCTCGATCTCGGAACTCACAAAACGGTTCTCTCTGAGCCAAAGTTCACTCGAAAAACTCTTCAACGCATACATAGGTATTTCCGCCAAAAGTTATATGAAGATCATCAGACTGAACAAGTCCGTAAAATACTATAAGAACAGGTCTAAGCACTATCCCAACCTCACCGCGACCGGAGCCGAAGCAGAATTCTACGATCAGTCGCATTTCATAAAGGATTTCAAACAGATGTCGGGAATCACGCCCGGCCAGTATTTCAGGGAGAACAATTTCTTCAACATTTTTCTCGTCAGCTCGATAGACGAGAAGACGGATATTTAACTTTTACGATTTTTTACAATTTATATGATCTTGAGATCGTTAATTTGCAGATGAATTAACAGTGAGGTCTGATTATGAAAAATAGAAGCGAAATAAAAGAAGGACTTAAAAGTCTGCTAGAGAAAGATAAAAAAGTGATCGCCGCGTGGGAAGGCGGTTCTGCGGCAACGGGATTTCTGGATGAATATTCCGATCTCGATCTGGCTATTGTATGCGAGGACGATGCGGTCGAAGCCGTCTTTAAAAAGCTGGAGAAGCATATCGATAAGCATTTGGGTATAGAGAAGAAATACAGGATGCCCGAGCCTGCATGGCACGGTTTTTCCCAGTGTTTCTATAAAGTGGGAAATGTGCCCGAACTGTATTATCTGGACATAGCGGTAATAAAAAGATCCGTTCCGGATAAATTTACCGAAAGGGACAGGCATGGAGATTCAATAGTATGGTTCGAGAAGGAAAGAATGATCGATCCTACGCCCACGCCAAAAGAAAAAGTGATAGAAAAAGGGAAAAAATATTTCAGGCATATTGCCGATTCCGATTTTTTAATGCAGATCGAATTAAAAAAAGCTCTGGCGAGAAAAAATTTTACGGAGGCTTTTCAATCGTATTACAGGCTTATCGGAGCAAATCTCGGAATACTTCTTAATCTGAAATACAGACCATGCAAGGTTGATTTCGGTCTTCGTTATTCATACAGGGATTTTCCCAAAAAGGAAGTTGACCTTCTGACCGACTCTTACAAGATCGGTTCGATAGAAGATATTGAAAAAAAATCAAAAAAAGTTCTGAAAAGGATCGCAGAATTAAAAGATGAGCTTAAAAATGAATGGAATTAATATAAAGGAGGCAGTATGCTTAAATATGATTTGAGCAAATTCAAGAAAGAGTTCACTGAGTACACCGAACTTCGTGTCCAGGAGAACAGGACTACGAACATCAGCCTGGTGAACGGAAATGTGATGGGCAACTCGACATCGGCCAAAAGCGGCGTTTCCGCAAGGGTGAACAAGAACGGGAACTGGGGATTCGCATCAAATCCCGTGATCTCCGATGAGGCGATCGAAAAGGTTATTCTCGCGGCAACGGAAAATGCGACTTTTCTTGGTACAAAACAGAGTAAAGGCAAAAAAGAATTCGATTCAAGAGCAGCTCAGGCAGAAAAGAGCTTTTATTCAGACAAGCCCAAGTCTGAAACTAAAGCCAAGATCGCTTTCTTAAAAAAAATCGATGAATATATAGTCTCGAAATATCCCGACCTTACTTCAAGAACTCTTATTATCAGCGGACTTGAGATGGAAAAAAATGTTCTGACCTCCGACGGTTCGAATTCATATTCGATGATGCCGAAATTCCACATCTACGCGATCTTGAACAAGGCCGTTGACGGAGAAAACTACGAGATATTCAAAACTTTCGGCGACAGAGGCCAGTTCGAAGATGTTTTCAAATCTCCGGAAGATCTGTTTTCAGGCATTGACGAGGCTTACAGACACCTGATCGACAAAACGAACGGTGTGAAAGCCAACGCAGGTCTTAAAGATGTTATACTCGACGCGAAGCTGGCCGGTATCCTCGCTCACGAAGCGATAGGGCACACCACCGAGGCCGATCTGGTCCAGGGCGGTTCGGTTGCGGGGCCGTTATTAAATAAGGAGATCGGAAGCCCGCTCGTTAATTTGGTCGATTTCGCGCATACTTACAACGGCAAGACATGCCCTGTGCCCGTTTACATTGACGATGAGGGCGTGGAGGCTAAAGATCAGATCATAATCGAAAAAGGCATTCTGAAAGGCTATATGCACAATAAAGAATCGGCTAAGCACTTCGGCCATGGATTAACGGGCAACGCAAGAGGTTATGACTTCTCGGATGAGCCTCTGATCAGAATGAGGAACACCGCGATTTTACCCGGAACGAGCAAACTTTCGGATATGATAGCTTCGATCGAAGACGGATACTATCTCGTTCAGTCGGGTAACGGACAGGCTGACGCTACAAGCGAGTTCATGTTCGCGGTAACTTTGGGCTACGAGATAAAGAACGGTAAGATAGGTAAAGCTATAAAGGACACGACAATTTCTGGCATAGCCGTCGATGTTCTAAAAAGCGTCACAATGGTATCTGACGACATGGACTGGGACTGCACCGGAATGTGCGGCAAAAAACAGCCTATGCCTGTGGGAATGGGCGGCCCGGCGATCAAGTGTAAAGTCAACATCGGAGGTAAATAATATGACGAACAGAGAAATTGCGGATAAATGCATAGCTGAATTTAAAGCTAAGGGGATGGATAAATCAAAAGTGATGATAAACGACTCGGAAGTGAGAGAGCTTTATTTCAACAACGGCGATATAAGCATGCTCAGAACGACTTTCAACACCAGCGTTCAGCTTACGGCGATCAAAGATGATAAAAAAGGTGCGACTTCGACGAATAAAACAGATGATGAATCTGTCGCTAAAGCTATAAAAGATACGGTTTCACTTGCGGAATCATCGAATCCTGAGCCTGCGAACGATATCAGCGAATTTCAGCCTGCGGAAGAGTTCTGCGACGGAGTTATGGAGGCCGATAATGATAAAATGTACTTCAGACTCAATGAGTTCTTAAATCATGTAAAAACGGCTTACCCTATGACGCAGTTAAGGGAGGGCGGGGTTTCATATCATAAAAGCACTCTGATCCTGAAAAATTCCAACGGCGTCGATTATGCTGCTACCGGCGGATACTATCAGTTCATGGCTATGTTCAGCTCAAAGGAAGGTGAAAAAACATCCTCGTTCAACTATACTTACAAGCTTTTGAAAGAACTCGAAGAACCCTTCATCGAAGCCGTTAACCTCAAACTTTTGCTCGAGCACAGTAAAGACGAGGTCAATGCTAGAGCGTTCGATCAGAAATTCGAAGGCGATATAATCATTACTCCCGATTGCATGGGCTCAATGATCGGTCCGGTTCTCGGACATCTTCAGGATTACGCGTATATTACCGGCACTTCGCTTTTTAAAGGTAAATTAGGGCAGAAAGTCGCTGACGAAAAACTGACGATCAGATCTTCTCCCGTTTCAGACGATTTTGCCTACAAGAGTTTCTTCTCCGGCGACGGGTATAAGAACGAGAATCTTTCCCTCATCGAGAACGGTGTGCTCAGATCAAATATGCTGACGCTTTTCGGTGCGAAAAAAACAGGCATGGAAAGATCCAAAACTAACGGAGCATGCCTTTCGATAGACGGCGGAAATATTGAGCTTGATGAAATGATAAAAAATACAAAAAAAGGAATTTTGTTAAGCAGATTCTCAGGCGGACATCCGAACGATAACGGCGATTTTTCCGGAATTGCAAAAAACAGCTACTACATTGAGGACGGCGAGATCAAGTATCCGGTTAAAGAGATCATGGTCACCGGCAATCTGATAACGATGATAAACAGTATCGTCGAAATATCAAAAGAAGTCACGGACTTCGGATACACAAAATATCCGTGGATGAAGGTCAGCGGGATAACCATATCGGGTAAGTAGAAGACTGAGAAAATAAAAAACAGAAGGCAGTTCGACCTGAACTGCCTTTTTTATTTTTTTACGGGTTGATTTTGAACAGTCCAATTGATTATATTGTAAGAAAACGGATAAAAAGGAGAATTAATGAACATGCTTGAGATCGTAAAGAAGAACAGAAGCTACAGAAGGTTTTATCAGGATGTCCAGATAGAACTTAAAACACTTAAAGAGCTTATCGAGCTTGCGCGCTTTTCTGCATCCGGGGGGAACATGCAGCCTCTGCGTTTTATATTGTCATGCACTGAAGAAAAGAACGAAAAGATATTTTCGTGCCTGAAATGGGCTATGATGCTAAAAGACTGGGGCGGACCGCAGGAAGGAGAAAAGCCGTCTGCTTATATTGTTATGGTCAGGAAAAAAGATCTTAATACTCCAAATAATCTCGATGCCGGAATAATGGCCCAGACCATGCTTTTGGGAGCTGTTGAAAGAGGTTTTGGCGGGTGTATGTTCGGAGCCGTGAACAAACCGATGCTTACAGAACTTCTTAATATCGATAATGAAAAATACGAGATCGCGCTTGTTGTCGCAATAGGTAAACCTAAAGAAGAGATAGTAATCGACGATATTGACGAAGGAAGCGATACTAAATATTACAGAGTCGGAAAAGTCCATCATGTACCGAAACTAAAGCTTGATGACCTGATAATAGGATAAGGAGGAATTATGAACGAAATTATGAGATGCATTAAATCACGGAGAAGCTGCAGGAATTTCAAGCCTGATCCTTTAAAAGAAAATGATCTTGAACAAGTCATCGAAGCAGGTTTGTGGGCACCGAGCGGGAACAACAGGCAGCCATGGCATTT
>JAQVNT010000215.1 GCA_028702975.1 Candidatus Delongbacteria bacterium | reverse complement strand
CATGATAAAAACTTTTAACATTATCAGAGTACAATAGGTTTCTTAATGCTCGTAAATGAATATGATTTTTAGTTGTATCTTCCAAGTCTATAGTAATAATATCTTCGAAATGGAGATTAGAAATTTCATCGATATCAGGTATTTCACGACTTAAATATTCTTCAATTGTTTTTTTTAACATTATGCCCCATCCAAGATACTCAACACCGAGTCTTAGATTGCCATGTAATCTTTGTTTTTTTTGCCAAGAAATATTTTTCCATAATTGAACCCAATCATAATTACTACCTAATATGTTTTGGCAAATCTCTGAAATTTGTTGATAATATTGAACAACATCGAGAAATTTTATATTTAAAATTGTCAATATTTTTTTAAGATTAAATTTTGATTTAATTTCAAACCATTTCCTAGATTTATGTGTGACTTTACCACCACCAGAATGTGCATAAGGAATATATACAGATTGCACAGACAGTAGAAATTTTAGAATTCCATGAAAATCACGATTCCTTTGAATAAAATTTCTTTTTTTAATTTCAAAATCAAAAGAACTGTTTGTTTTTTCAATTAATAATTTTTTATAATCTAAAGGTATATCTGGGTTTGAATATATTATTGGTAATTTATCAGTATCAGAAACTTTAATCTTAATATTTAAATTCAATTCGAGATATGTCTTTTCATTCTCGACGATTGTATCACATTTTTCAACTCTGAAATCTGTTTTCTCATGACTAAAATTAATTGAGTTCAAATTATATTCTTTTATTTTTTCGAGCAAAATAATTTGGAAATTAGAATAAAAACTAACGATCATTTTGTCTTCATTATTCAATTGTACAGATTTGAATTGATCCCAGCTTTTAAATTGTTTTTGAGTAGGGTGATAAATAACACCATTATTATACCAGTTTCTAATTAAATCAAAGAAATATGTGCTATCATGTCTGTCTTCTTCAAAAATATGATAATCTGAGTAATACTTTCCATTTTCTCCAGAGAAAATAGGTCTATCAATCCTAATAATAGGGTAAAGCAATTCTTTTTTTTCGAAAAATTCTAGTTCTTCTTTAGAAGTAATAATACCGCATATTTCGCAAAATTTTATAAATTTCTCTGTTTCTAACGGAGGGTTTTCAATATACATTTTCTCGTTTATGTAATGAGATAAAAAGTTTTTCATTTTAAAAAGTACTCCAAATTATTATACTTAACTAGAGTAATACGTTTTAACTTTAAACATGCAAGTTTGTATATAATTACCCCCTGTTAATATAACGATTCATATTTTCTTACACATAAATTACACATTGCCGTTAACGTTGCAGCTATATGTCATGTTCCATTTATCCGCATCGTTTGGGCACGATTTTGAAAGATTTACATCAATTGTTATTCTCCTCCATTACTGCTCAATATCTGAGTAACAAATTTTACATTAATTTGAATGGTTTGTCAATTGTTTTATAAAATATTAAAACTCATCAGAATGGTAAGGGATCTGAATATCCTGAGCAAACTTGATAAAATTATTACTTTTTAAGAATATTTCTATAAAATTATTCACTAATCAATCCTGTCCTCATAAAAATCAATATCTTTATCCTGCCTCAGATCAGACTGTAATTTAAAATATTTCTGCTTGAAAAGTATCATCGGATCCGGTTTATCTCCATCGGGGTGCATTTCGAGTTCGGTCGTTGCCATATACTGAGCCACAACGAGAAGGACGTAGTTCGCCACCCTTTCGTTAAAAATGTACTGATACAGCTTGCTTACCCTCGTTTTAGCTATGATCGGATTGTTCGCATTTATTAATATTATGCCGTCAGATTTAAGAAAACGGTCAATCACTGGATCTTCAAAAACTCCATATTCATCAGGCGAAACAGGCGAATGCGGGTCATCGGTCATAAGAACGATAAGGCCTCTTTTCCTGTTTTGGGGTTTATGCGGCGAAAGCGTTTTGTTCGCATCTTTTACGGCACTCTCCTTCCCTTTGTCTTCAGGCCTAAATTTACTTTCTCCTCCGGTATTGGCTCCGCTGTCGCCGTCCCCCGCATTCCATTCTCCGTTCACCGTTTCGCCCTCGACACCATGATCGAAACCTTCGCCCTTTTCACCCATTTCGGGAATGTTGGTCTCCGAAAGTTTTCCTTCTTTGGATTTCTTCAAAATATTGCTGATTTCGACATTGAAATTCAGGTCGCATTTTTTCAAAAACTTATTCAATTCTCTGATCTTTTCGTTAGTGGTCTCTATATTCTTTTCCCGCTCCTTCTGCCTGTGCATATCCTGAATTTCATTAATTGCCGAGTTAACTTTATTTTTAATAAATTCCTCAATCTCTATCGTAAGGTCGTTACCTTCTTCAAGTCCCTTTCTATTCTCCTTTACAGCCGCAGAATTCTGAAGTTTTATGAGAGTGAGCTCGCCGTACAGGTATTTTGAATAAGGCCTGTCGTCATATTTTGCGATATCGAGATCGGCTACAGTAGAAATTCCGTCTGACAGGTCAATGTAACTTTCGGATTCCAAAGGTTTTTCAAAGTACAACAACCTGAATTCGTTTTCTTTCTGATTCTTGTTCTTCAGTTTATCCGGAAGCGGAAATACCCATTCCTTCGCGAATTTTTTCGGCGCTTCATACTCGAGTTGAAGCGTCTGCGGCCCAAGTTTTCCCTGATGAAGTGTTACAAGAACTTTTTGGGATTTTACAACATGCCTGATTCGCGGCAGCTGATTAAGCTTGAATACGAATTCAACAAGGTTAATCTTATTCTGCGTATCGAAAAGCTCAATTATCGTTCCGTTAGGTTCATCCGTCATTTCATTTACGAAACCTTTCTCCGTGTAGCTTTTTACGATCTTTTTCTGTTTACCGTCCCATTTGAACCATGCCTTGTTCTTCTTGCCGTTTTTGACCGAAGTTATATAGCATTCCTTAAAGTTCATAATCGCATAAGCCTTTCCACCCGTTCCAAACTGCCCCGTAACATTCTGACCCTGCACCCTTCCCGAATGGCTCTCGAAATAAACGAAGAACTTATTTTCCAGATCGGTCTTGCTCATACCCTCGGCTTTATCTCTGATCACAAGCTTATCTATCTTCCTTCCTTTTTTCCGCTCGGAATAAATTTCAACGAATATCTCCTGATCCGAAAACTTCTTCAGCCGCCGGTACGAATCATCCGCGTTGGTTATGTACTCCCCGATCCCGCGAATGTGCTGGCTACCGCCCTGCCATTTTTTCAGGTTGTCCTCAAGCAGTTTGCCCCAGTTCACCCTCACTTCGGATTCGAAATGCAGGTCGTCGTCAAATAGGGATTGTGATTTTTTTCTCATCAGATTTCGCTTAATTTATAATTTGTCGGTCAGTTCTTTAATCAGCTGTTGTTTCATCTTTCTTTTTATTTCAGGTGACTCTTGCTGTAAGTATTCTAAACCAAAAAATAGATTCCCTTGTTTTCTGTTTTGCCTAGGCTCTATACTCTCAATCAAAATAGCTTCTAATACATCTCCTAAGTTCTGGATTGATAATTTATCATGTTTTAACTCTTTGAACAATTCGCCGTCTTCTTTTACAGGAAAAAAACCAAACCACGAAAACCTGTCCCAACGTCCGCTAAGCCTGTCAACAGTATGATTTCTGAGCCTCTGACCTAAGGGCTGTT
>JAQVNT010000214.1 GCA_028702975.1 Candidatus Delongbacteria bacterium | reverse complement strand
AAGCTGCGGAAAATGGAGAAATACCCTTATTCAGATATGAAAATTATTTAAAGATCTTTGAAACTCTATACGGAAACAGGCATCTGTATTTTACGAAGGACAAATAAAAAAGGTGCCCTCGGCACCTTTTAAGATCATTCTTCTTTTTTGGCTTTAGGTTTTTTCTCTGCAGGCTTTTTTTCAGCAGCGGGTTTCTTCTCTGCCGCTTTCTTTTCTACAACTTTCTTTTCAACCTGTTTCGTTTCGACCTTTTTTGGCTGTTCCTTTTTTTCAGACTTAACTGCTGCGTTCGGCATAGCAAGAGGATTAACCGGTTTTTTCTTTTTCAGTCTTGAATTTCCCGCCGATCCTTTAAATATCTTGCCTTTTTTTGTTTTTTTGTCGCCTCTGCCCATTTTTTTTCTCCGTCATTTTTATGTTAATTTAATCTGAATGGAATATAAATCAATTTTAATGTTGTTTCCACAAAAAAATCAAATAAACAGTTCTTTTATTTCTTCCGCACCCGTATTTTTTTTCTTTTCAAGCGGATAAAGCAGTTTAAAGTAAAGATAAGATGAGATCACATAAAATATCATCGTGAATGAAAATGGGATCAAATAGCCGGTATGCTCTATCAGGTAACCGCCTACATTTGCTGTTATTCCCCAAGTGAACAGCCATGCGAGCGATAAAAGTCCGCTTGTGATAGACCTGTCGTCGGGATGAACGGCTTCCATGGAGAAGTTAGAAGAGATCGGCGCGGACATGTTCATTAAAGCATTCCTGATGAGGAATGCGATGACGGCCAGCGGCAGATAATGCGATATCCCCATAATAAAAAGGAAAGGAAGAGAGAACACCTGCGACATTATGACCGACATTATCTTGCCGAACCTTCTGGCCAGCAGGGGAGCTACAAGCGCGCCGCCTATGGTAAAGAGCTGGGCGAGGGCGAAAAGCATTCCTATATTGTTCGCGTCGAGCGAGAATCTTGTTTTAAAATACAGATTTAAGAATGGTATCGTCATGCCTGCGCCCAGACCTACCGTCATCGGAGGGATCGCCAGATAAAAAAGAAGCTTCTTGGGCGTCTTGAGATTGAGGCTGAACTTTTTGTCCCCGCTTCCGCTCCCGCTAAATGAAATATGCCTGACTTTTATCCTGGAATAGAAGAACAGTGAAACCAGAGCGATTATCAGATGTGCGAATATCGCGAATCTGTAGCCGGAAGCGACAGGAACGCCCATTTTTCCCATGAGGTCGGGCAGACTGCCCGCCACGAGGTTCCCGGAGATGCCGGAAAGGAGCGCTACGGCGTGATTGATGGAGAAAAGGTGCGTCCTTTCTATTTCGCCGCTGGACTGCATCAGAAGCGGTCCGCCGATCACGGAGCTGAAGGCTCCCGCCGAACCGGCAACGGCGATACCAATCATAACCGTCTGCAGTGTTTCGGCCTGAATGGCTATCGCATAGCCCAGCGACATTACGACCGGAACTACAAGCAGGACAGGTCTGATGGATATTTTTTTTACAAGATAAGCCGCTGGAAATATGAACAGAACTGTGGCGTAAGTTCCCATAGAAAGGATATTGCCGATAGCTCCTTCGCCCCTTCCGGCAGCTTTGAGGTAGAGATTGAAAAGAAGCGAAAAGCCCGTGAACCCGAAACCCGCAAAAAAGTTGCCGATAAGAAAGTTCCAGGCGTCCTTCTGGATTATTTTTGTTATGCTGATATATTCGCGGGCTATTTTTCTCATATTTTCACATTAACTTGCGGAGAGACAGGGATTCGAACCCTGGGTACCCGTGAAGGCACAACGGTTTTCGAGACCGCCCCGATCGACCACTCCGGCATCTCTCCGATTTTTAAAAAACGCGCTGTAAAATACTGTATTTATAACGGATAATCAATTAAAAAAACAGCTCTATGAAGCGTCCCAGACAGGTATCTGCAGAAATCCCGCGATCGCTTCCGCATCAGTTCTCAAGGCCGCGACATTACCGTGATCGATCACATTGAGCCTTTTTCCGTCCTTCAGGACGAGGTTCAGTTCATAGCTCGTATAGGATGATTTATTGCCTCTGACCCACTCAGGAATGATCTGTATAGCGTGTATGTCCGGCAGTCTGACGCAGTTCTGGTATTCCCTGTTGAGCATAAGGTTAGGGTCTGTCCGTCCCTTCCAGTAATAACCTGAATCTTTGTCGAAAACGCGGGGGATCGAGGCTGTGCGGTAGATCGATATACCGACGAAAAGAAATATAAGTCCAAAAAGAGCCGGTATCAGCAGTATAGCCATATTGCCTTTTGATCCCGACATCATCGTGAAAGCGATCACTCCGGGAAATAACATGCCGAAAGAAGCGAATACTACCGCGAATACTATTATCCCCGCGCCCGTCCTGAACTCATACCTGTTCGAATAAACCTGAACGAGCTTGTGGGTCTTAAAATTCGCTCCACCCCTTGCCATAGGTATCCATTCAGTCAAAAGCGCTACGCGGTCGTTCAGCACGGCCGGATCGTATGCGGGTTTCACCCTCGATCTTAAAGCCTCAATTATTCTGTTGAACATATCTCCGCCCTATTTTGTGTTCTTTTTATTTTTCAGTCTTTCCGCCACCTCGGGATACAGATCTTTCAGGCAATCAGGGCATATCGAATGAGAGAATTTTATTTCGGACCTGTCGGAAATGTACTTATCTACTTCAGACCAGTAGCCTTCGTCGTCCCTTATTTTTTTGCATGACGCGCAGATAGGCAGAAGTCCCTGAAGCGTTTTCACCTCATTTCTCAGACTGTTTATAACCGTCTCGAGTTTAAGTAGCTTTGAAATGTCGCGCAGTTCCTCTAAAACATATAGTACCTCGCCTTTATCGTCAAGCACAGGCGTAGCGGTTATCTCCTCGAAGGTCTCTATTCCGTCGTAGATGTGTTTGTGCACCGCTCTGACAAACTCTTTTGTCTCCATACATTCTTTCAGAGGGCACATTTCTCCAAATTCCCAGCACCGTTTTTCCCTGTTGTGCGTCAGATTATAACATTTCGTTCTGCCTTCCTTACTGCCTTCAAGGAACTCGGAGGCTTTTTTATTCATGGCCAGAACATTATAATCTTTATCTATAACGATGACCGAAAATGAAAGATTATCGAATACTTCGCACCCGAGTTTACTAAGATCTACAGGCATGTATTTACCTCCATTAAATTTTACAGGTCTATTTTATCAGAACAGACTTTTTCATAACGACTTTGCCTTCCGAAATGAAACTTATGAAATACACTCCTGAATTCAAAGCTGAGCCGTCGAATGTATAGCTGCTGATGCCCTTTCTGAAGGCTCCTTTGCTTATCGCGCCGGCAAGTTCACCGGCAGAAGTATAGATCTTCAGCTCGCCGAAAGTATCCTTCTTTAAATTCAGCGTAATTCTACATTCAGGATTGAAAGGGTTGGGATAAACTGAGAGCAGTGCGGCGGTTTCGGGAACGGTCTCTTCTATTCCGGTAGTATTGAAAAGCGTGTCCATCAAAAATTCGGTAACTTCGGCGAGATTGCCAGATGTGGATGAATTCGAGACCGAGACGCTGAACTTTTTTTGCGACGGTATGAACTGGATAGCCTGGTACGTCCCCCCGTGTCCGGCGGCGGAGCACAGAACATCGCGGTTCCTTTTTATTCCCGCTTTTTCGTTCGCGGTCAGAGAA
>JAQVNT010000213.1 GCA_028702975.1 Candidatus Delongbacteria bacterium | reverse complement strand
ACATAAACCGCAGGACCCTCTTCCTCCGCATGCGGACGGGATGAATATTCCCTGCTCTTTCAGCGTGGTCAGTACCGGGCTGCCGCCTTCAACTTTGAGTTCTTTATCTTTATTAATTATCAGTTTCTTTTCACCGTAGTTTCCGATCGTGGCGTCAGCTATAACCATAAGAACGGCAAGCAGAGTGGCGATCCCGCAAACTATCAGAACACTTTGAACAAGCTCTATCCACTGAAAATCCATTTATTACCTCTACCCTAGTCCCAACATACCTGTAAAACCCATGAAAGCCATAGACATTATCCCTGCGATTATCAGACTTATACCTGCCCCCTCAAGACCTTTCGGGATCCTGGCATTCGCAAGCCTTTCTCTGATACCGGCCATAGCAACGATAGCGATCATCCATCCGACCCCTGAACCGAGACCGAATGATACCGACTGTGAAAAAGTATAATTTCTGATTATCATGAACAGACTTACTCCGAGTATGGCGCAGTTCACGGTTATAAGCGGAAGAAATATCCCGAGAGCTGTATAAAGGGTTTCACTTACCCGTTCTATTATCATCTCAACGATCTGTACGAACGCGGCGATCACGATAATGAACACGATGTACATGAGGTAATCAAGGTCGAACGGTTTAAGCAGATAATTATATACAAGCCAGTTGATCGCGCTTGTGGCGGTCATGACAAAGATCACAGCCGAACCCAGACCGAACGCGGTCTTTACATGCCTTGAAACAGCAAGAAAAGAACACATTCCAAGATACATCGTAAGAAGAATATTACTCGTAAAAACAGCGGCGAAAAAGATACCGAAAACTCCTATTCCTTCATTCATTTTGCCACCTCGGCATCTTTAATAATAACTCCTTTGACCAGCCAGATGAAGACCGCAAGCATGAAAAAAGCGCCGGGAGCCATGACCATTATTGACCATTTGACCCACCATGATCCGAGAACGGTAACTCCCCAGATCGTGCCTGAACCCATAAGCTCTCTGAAGAAAGCAATTATGAGAAGCACATACGAATATCCGATCCCCGAGCTTATACCGTCCGCAAAAGAGAGGAGCGGTTTGTTGTTTAAGGCGAACGCTTCAGCTCTCCCCATTATGATACAGTTGGTTATGATCAGACCTACATAAGGACCCAGCTGCCTCGAGACATCCGGAAGATAGGCTTTTAAGACTATATCGACAAGAATGACATAAGAGGCGATTATCAGAGTCGAGACCATCATTCTGATCCTCGTGGGTATCTGCTTTCTTAAAACTGAAACCGTAACATTCGAAAGTCCGGTGACAAAAACCAGTCCGATACTCATAACAACTGTATTTTTCAGAACATTCGTCACTGCCAGCGTAGAGCATATTCCCAGCACCTGAACAAATACCGGATTATCCCTTCCCAGATTCGCCAGTGTGATCTTTCCTATTTTCTTATTCATTATTCACTCTTTTCTGTTGCATTATAAACTGCCGTGGCTTTATTTACTATATCTTTTACTGCTTTTGAAGTCCCGGTCGCGCCTGTAATGGCATCGAACTGGTTCTCATTAGCTTCTTCACCTTCAGGCACATATGTAAAAGGACCTTTTTTGCCCCTGAACTGCTCCCGGAACCAGTCCTCATCGATCCTTGCACCCAGACCCGGAGTTTCATTGTGTTTAACAAAATCGATACCTGTCATTTTCCCTGTCTGCGAATCAAATCCGACATGAGCTGTGATCACTCCCCAAAGTCCTGCGCCGTTAACTGTGTAAACAACGATACCGTTATTCTTCGAAATATAATGAGGATACTCTCCTGTTCCCTGTGATTCGGTAATATTCTCACTGAAAAAATTATCAAGCTCTTCAGCACTTTCCGGGACAGATAAACCGGCACTGTAAAGGACAGATCTTTTGAGGAAAAGATTTTCATTTCTCGTGACCAGAGATCTTGTGTATAAATGAACGAATGACAGAATTACTACAAAAACGAAAGTGACCGAGAACATGAAGAGAACCATTCTGATCCTAAAAGCAGTTTTGCTTTTCTTTTCCATCAAATCTCCTATGCGGCTTTCATCTGCTTTGATTTCTGTCTTTTTTTCAATTCTTTAGCTCCCATATCCATCAGCGGTCCGAACATGTTTGCCAGAAGGATCGCGAACATCATACCTTCCGGCCAGACAGAAAATGTACGGATCACCGGAGTCATTACGCCGATGAATAATCCGTAAAAAATTTTTGCAGTCTCATCTTTCGGGGCTGAAACGGGATCTGTTGCCATAAAGAACAGTCCCAGCATGAATCCCCCTGAAAGAACAGAGGCGATCAGATCAAAATTCCCTGCAGTGCCCGTGTAGAAAAGAAGCCCCTGTGTTACCAGCATTCCGGTCAAAGTCCAGATAACTATAGTTCTGCTGGCGACTTTCTGCATAACAAGGTAGATCCCGCCTATAAGAAGCAGGATAGCCGATGTCTCTCCCGTCGAACCTGGGATGTTTCCTGTTAATGCGCTGATATAAAAAGTCGTGCCGATGTTCTCTCCTGTAGAAAGGACCGTTGCCGAAGTGATCGCGTCAGGAGTGTACTTCACAAGTCCTCCGAAAAATCCCTGTACAGGTTCGGCCCACCTGCCTGTCATATAGGAGGCAAAGGTAACATAAATAAAAGCCCTGCCTGTGAGAGCCGGGTTGAAAATATTTTTTCCAAAACCTCCGAAGACCATTTTTCCGAAAACGACCGCGAAAACGATCCCGACTACAGCCATCCAGTAAGGCAGGGTGGGAGGGATGATCATGACAAAAAGGAAGTTCGTGACGAATACGGAAGAAGATACTTGTTCATTATAGTGTTTTGCAAATAAATATTCAGAGAGAAATCCAAAGATGTTGACTACGACGAACATAATAAGGACTCTCCAGCCGAAGAAATAGACGGATGCTGCGAGAGCAGGACTTAATGCCCACATCACTTTTTTCATCGGAGCGAGCCATCTTATTAACGGTTGTTTTGTAGTTTTTTTATCATTCATTGCAAAGTCCCCGATCCGTTTATGTCAGCGCTGATCAAACAGGCCTCATGTCCTATACTGGCGACCATCTCGATAATTCTGTTTAAAATAGAACCGTCCCCTTCATACACCACAGTTATCTCTTTTTTTGCTATGTCTACAAAGACATCAGATACCCCCGGCAGTTTTCTACCCGCATGCTCGATCGCGTAAGTACATGCTCCGCAATAAGTTCCTTCGATAGACAGTTTTGCTTTTTTCATCATATACCTAATAATAACAGTGCAAAGTACCAAATACTATGTCATTTTACATAATTTCAGCCGTAATAGCAACTTTATTTACATCAGCTTCTTGAACTTCGGCCTTTTCGGCGTTATATCACCGAGCCTCTCTTTTTTCTTTTCTTCGTAATCAGCGAAATTGCCTTCGAAGAATACTATCTGCCCGTCGTCCTCAAAAGAGAGGATATGTGTGGCAAGTCTGTCGATAAACCAGCGGTCGTGTGAGATCACCAGCACGCAGCCTGCGAAGTTCTCAATGGCTTCCTCGAGGGCTCTTAATGTGTTCACATCGATGTCGTTCGTAGGCTCGTCGAGAAGTATCACATTGCCGCCTTCCTTCAAAGTTATGGCAAGATGCAGCCTGTTCCTCTCCCCGCCCGAGATCATGTATATTTTCTTCTGCTGATCCGTACCC
>JAQVNT010000012.1 GCA_028702975.1 Candidatus Delongbacteria bacterium | reverse complement strand
CTTTCTTATAAGTTCGACAGTAGTGTCACTTCCCATCCTGTCACCAGAAAGAAATCCGCCGCCGGAACTTTTACCGGTCATTATTGAGCCTGTAGCATAAACTATCGCGATTTTCCTGTCGAATACAGCTTCCCACTGCGGACTTTCCTCTTTAAAAGTAAAATACTGCTTCGAATTAATTATACTCGGTTTATTCTCAAGATCTTTCCTGACAGCTTTCTCGAGTTTGTTCTCTATTATAAGCTCGTCAACGAGTTTATTCTCAAGTGCTGACTTTCCCGTATAGAATGGTATTGTGTTCATAAGGCTGTTAAGCTCCTCTACGGACATATTCCTTCCTGAAGAGATCGAAGCTTTAAAGTGATCGTCAAGTCTTGTAAGGAACTTATCCATCTGCTCAAGGTTCTCCTCGCTGGCCTGCTCCTGCGTAAAAGGCTCAACCGCGCTTTTGAACTTGCCGTGTCTTATTGCCTGCATCTTCACGCCCAGTTTGTCGAGAATGCCCTTAAAGAACATAAGCTCAGCACCGAGCCCCTGAAGTTCAAGATCACCTTCCGGGTACATATATATTTTATCTGATACAGAAAGAAGGTAATAGTTCGACTGTGAAGCAGAAACGAAATAAGAATATATCTTTTTGCCGGATGCTTTAAAATCTTCCAGGGCGTTCCTCAGCTCTTCCCGATTAGAGAAAGTCATTGAATAATTTTTGTCTTTGATCAGGATCCCGGCAACTTCTTTATCTTCTTTAAGCCTGTTTATCTGTTCAATAAGTCCCCTTACGCTTTTTCCGCCGCCGCCGAAGATCTTGGAAAGAAATCCCTGAGGGACCTCTTCTTTATATTCGCCTTCCAGTTCGATCCCGATGATCTTTGAGTTCTTTCTCTTGAACAGAGAAGGAGGATTTATATTGCCTCCCGAAAAATAATTTATGTATCTGTCAGAGTTCTCATATTTGTAGCCTCAGGTTCCCATGACAGCGTTGTTCAGGGAAACCGAAAGACCGAACTCGTAAACGGGGTCGAAATCATCGTTGTTCATCTGAGCTGTATAACCCGCGCTTAAGTTAAGACCTTCAAAGAGTTCTGTGGCGACACCTGCCGTATAGAATGAGTCCTTTATTTTATCCCTGACAAATAAAAGATCGCCTTCCAAAGTCAGTTTGTTGCTTCCGAACGGTCTCAAAGACAGACCGGCAGTTGTTGATATCATACCATTATTATTTTCCCAGATATTCTGAACGTTCGCGGCAAGAGAGAAATTTTTTACTGGTCTGATTGTAAGCGACATATCGTGTTCCGGGTCAAGACGGCTTCCCGAATACCATCTGATCGAACTTCCTGTGTAATATCCCGGTATCACTTCCGAACCTGTTGATACATTATAGTATTCCATTTCATCAGTTTTAAAATACGAGAAACCCAGTGTCCCTATTTGCAGCCCTATACCCTGCCCGGTCTGTTCGTCGCCGTCCATATCATTGAAAACAATAAATTTCCCTGACGGTTCATATCCCAGCAGCGACGGGTTAAGAAACATTTTGAGTGCAGAATTTTCAGATGCCATTCCTCTGAAACCCAGAGACTGGCTGAACAGAAAAGAGAATACGATCAGCAATGATGTTATCAACAGCTTTTTCATCTAAATATCTCCATTTGTAATTATTTTAACAGTTGAACAATTCTCCAGCGTAATTGTTCTGTTATTCTCTCCGATTTCAAAAATATCACCGTCAAGTTCTATATAATGATTTTCAGGCAGATCAAACTTAAATCCATTTCTTTCCATAGTTTTATATTCTTTTATACCGGTGAAAGCTTTCAGAGTATCAGTCAGGCCTGTAATAAAGTTTGCTCCCTCGATATAGAAAAATTTCATCATGTTACCGGAATTGTTTGCTTTAAGGAATTTGAACTTGGACATATATACTTTTGTATTTATAAAAAAACCTGCGAAAAGATCCAGACAGTTCTCTTTCTCCGCGAATTTTATTTTGCAGGATTTATACAAAGGCAGAAGCCTTGCCGTTTCATAAAAATATCCGGCTAACGAGCTTGTTTTCCGGTTTTTCAGAACGAATGAGCTAAAACCTATACTGCAGTTAAAAAACACTTTAGATCCGTTAATCGAACTGTAACTGATTTGCTCGAACCTTCTTTTCTTCAATACATTTACAGCACTTTCGATCGTTCTTGGTAACTTGAGAGATCCTATCATATTGTTGCCTGTACCGAGAGGTATCACTCCGAGGAGGATCTGTTCCTGAAGCGAATTATCGTGTATGAACTGAAGGCAGGCATTTATAGTTCCGTCGCCGCCGGCTGCCACGATGATATCGCCTTTTTTTATTTCCATCGGGTTTATATCCGCAGATACCCTGTGTTTATCTAAAACAGTCTCTCTTATAGTAAACTCGGGGAATTCTTTTTCAACCGACTTTTCAAGATAAAATATCCTTCGCTGAGAATATCCGCCTGAATATTTATTTATAACAATATACAGCATAACGGGAAATATAATGAATAAAGGCGAATTTAGAAATAAAAAAAGGGAAGTCACCTTCCCTTTTTGAATCCTGAAGAAACAAGATTATTTCTTTTTAGAAGCCAGGATCTTGTACATGCCGGTTCCGCATTTCATGCAAGTACCTTTAAGAGCAGGTCTTCCGTTTTTCATTTTTACTTGTTTCGGAGCTTTGAACTCTCTTTTCTCTCTGCATTTTACGCAGTAACCCATTTCTTTTTTTTCTGCCATTTTTTCTCTCCTTTTTTTGTTTTCCTTTTCCTTTTCCTCACAACTTAGCCTTGATACAAGCAATCTAAATACTACAGTTTCGTTTGTCAAGTAAAATATTCACTTTTTTTTTATGCTTATTTTATAGCTCAAAATCAAAAACATGTCAGGCGTAATACAGTTATTTTCACGATTTTAGCTATAAAATGCGCCTGTTTACCATAAATGCCTGAAAAAAGTTAATCACATATTTTTCACAATTTCTTTGAAAAAAAATTCCGGAAAATAAAATTTGTTGATAACTTGTCGATAACTTTTTTCATTATTTATTAAAATCACTTCAATAATTTTTCTTGAAAAAACTACATTCAACTTATATATTTACCGTTTGCGTAAAACGGAACTATTTATCGGGGATATTTTATGAAAAAGAAAATATTGATCATAACCACCGGCGGAACGATCTCAATGAAAGCCGGATCTGACGGTGTCGTACCGTCCCTTTCAGGAAACGAGATAATAGACCTTATCCCGCAGATTGATGACTATGCTGAACTTGAACTTTACGAATACAGTAACATTCCCAGTCCAATGATGACCCCGCAGAAAATGTTCGAACTTTCAAAATATATTACTTCCTGCATCGACAGATACGACGGCGTTGTGATCACTCACGGAACGGATACGATCGAAGAAACTTCTTACATGCTTTTTCTGACACTGCAGACAAAAAAACCAGTCGTTTTTACGGCTGCAATGAGATCGAACGAAGAGACTGGTCTCGACGGTCCTAGGAACCTTTTCAACGCGATAAGGGTGGCTGCGAATGATAAAAGCTTTGACAGAGGCGTAATGCTCGCAGTCAACGACGAAATATTCAGCGTGAGGGAAGTGTACAAATCTTCCACCAGTCAGATAAACGCTTTTGATGCACCCCACTACGGAGTTCTGGGAATGATCGATGTTGACGATATAATTTACTACAGAAAATCCGAGTTCAGATATATGTTCAAAGTTGAGAGAATTGAATCCGATGTTGACCTGATCAAACTTTGCGCAGGAATGAGCAGAAAATTCATAGATCATTCTGTTTCCAGCGGTGCTAAGGGAATAGTTGTGGAGGCTTTCGGCAGGGGAAATGTGACTCCTGAAATGAAGAACGGAATACTTGACGCCATCAGTAAGAATATTCCCGTAGTAATAACTTCGAGAGTTCCAAACGGAAGAGTACTTGGAATTTACGGATATGAAGGCGGCGCAAAACAGCTCGAAGATAACGGAGCAATTATGGGTTATGACCTCAACAGTGAAAAGGCCAGGCTGAAACTTATGGTTCTGCTCGGTATGGGAAAATCTACAGATGAGATCAGGCAGATATTCAAAGATGACAGGGGGTAGCGATCAATCCGGTCTCGGAAATATTTAATAGGAAAATTATTGTAACGGTCTCGTTATTACTGTACTGTTCGGCAATAATTATTGTTTCTCATTTACCGATCAATGATTCGGGATCAGGTCTGATGATATTCAACGATAAGATCATTCATATTCTTGAATATTTTATTCTGGGCATACTGTCGTTCAGATTTTTTAACATCGTGAACAATAAAAATGTAACCTTATCCAATATCAGCACATTCATCTTTTGTACAATTTTCGCAATTTCCGACGAGATCCATCAGGGTTTTGTGGGATATTTTGATTCAGGAGAATTCGGTTCAGTAAGAGATCCTGATTTATTTGATCTTTTTGCCGATATCTCAGGTATAAGCACCTCAATAGTAATATTGTATATTTACAGAAATCTTCGAAATCCATATAAAACAGAAACGGATGTAAAATGACAGACGAAAGAAAATTCAAGATCATAACAGGGTCACTGGTTTTTATCATTTCCTCGATAGTATACCTGATGACGGTAGCTCCCACTACGCTTTTCTGGGACTGCGGTGAATTTATCACAACTTCTTATATTCTCGGTATCCCGCATCCGCCCGGAGCACCTTTTTATCTTATGCTGGGCCGTTTATTCTCGATGATACCGTTCGGAGACATAGGTTTAAGGGTCAATCTTATATCCGTTTTCTCAAGTTCTTTCACGGTTCTGTTCCTTTACCTGATCTCTGTAAGGCTGATAAAAAACTGGAGAGGTAGATCTGAAGATTTTTACGACCACATAATAGTACATTTCAGCTCTGCCGTCGGAGCCCTGACTTTTGCCTTTACATATACTTTCTGGTTTAATGCTGTCGAAGCAGAGGTTTATGCCCTCAGCATGTTCTTCACTTCAATAATTCTATGGCTGACACTAGTCTGGACAGAAAAACACGAAGATCCCGATTCTTCAAAATACCTCCTTCTAATAATGCTGCTTGTCGGTCTGGGTACGGGAGTACACCTTCTTAATATCCTTACGCTGCCTGTCAGTGTCTTTATTATGTGGAATTATAACAAAAGAACGGCGATCATAGCGGGATCCGGAGTAATCATCTCAATCATGGTGTTGTTCGCATTTCCGCTCGAATGGAAAATTTATTCGATGTTCATATTCCTGGCACTTACGGTTTATTTTAATAAGCTCAAAGATAAAGAAGACATCTCTCTGGCTTTCATCATGCCTCTTCTTCTGATTCTGGGATACTCGACATACATTATGATATATATAAGAGCGGGACTTAATCCGCCGATAAATGAGAACGATCCCTCGAACTGGACAAGAATGCTCTCTTATCTGAACAGAGAGCAGTACGGAGACGAGGAGCAGCTTAAGAATGCTGTCACGATGTTCTTCGGGCAGCCGAACAGAAAATATATCGAATCGCTTGAAAAAATAGGTGTAGCTGCAGGTTCTCCGTCCGATCCGTGGGGCGGACACTGGTCGTTTTTCTGGAAATACCAGATCGTCGAAATGTATATCAGGTACTTCAACTGGCAGTTCGTCGGAGTGGCAGCGGATAAATTCAGCAATACCGTCACGCTAAAAGGATTATATGCGATACCTTTCCTTGCCGGACTATGGGGATCTATCCATCACTTCTTCAAGGACTGGAAGAAAGCCCTTGCCCTGTTATTTCTTTTTGTTATAATGAGCATCGGGCTTGTCATATATCAGAATCAGGATTACATGCAGCCCATGGAGAGAGATTATTTTTATCTCGGTTCTTTCTTCATTTTCGCCATATTGATCGGAATGGGGCTTGTCTCGATACTTGAATCGCTGAAAGAAAAAAACCTTTTTAAGCTAATCCTACCCGTCGCAATACTCGGACTGATAGTTCCTGCATTAGAACTTAACGCCAATTATTTTCTCTCCGACAGGTCCGGAAATTATGTAGCCTGGGATTATTCCAAGAACATACTTGAAAGCTGCGATGAGAACGGTATTTTATTTACCAACGGCGATAATGATACTTTCCCTGTCTGGTATCTGCAGGAAGTTGAAGGAATAAGAACAGATGTTCAGGTTGTCAATCTTTCCCTGCTGAACACCGGATGGTATATAAGACAGCTTAAGAAAAAGATGCCCGAATATATCAGATATAGTGAAAAACAGATTGACGAATATTTCGATCAGCACCTTATGACATCTGACGGTTTTATGCGCAGATACTGGCCTGAAAAAAAGAAACTTCAGCTGCCTTCGGTCAGCGGAAGCAGTATAGTTGAATGGGAGTTGGGACCTACGATGCAGGTAGATATCGGAGGATCGAAAGAAGGTTTTATCAAGATACAGGACCAGATGGTTCTCGAGATCATCGCCTACAACGCCCAGATGGACTGGAAACGACCGGTATATTTTGCCGTTACCGTAGGAAGCGCGAACTTCATTGGGCTGGACGAATGGATGAGAATGGACGGGCTCTGCTTCAGGGTGGTCGATTATAAAGCCGACAAAGGTATCGACCCTGAAGAGGTTTACGAAAGAGTGCTTGGACGATATCTTACGGCCTACAGAAATCTTGACGATCCGGGCATATACTACGACGATAACATTTTGAGACTGCTTCAGAATTACAGAAGCGCATTCATGCAGCTCGCTATCTATTTCGACGATAACGAGAAAGATGATACGAGACCTGTAAGAGCAGACCTTGATCTGACAAAAAATTATTCATACAACGAATTTAAAGATTTTTCACTTAATGACAAAAAAAGGTACCTGCTCTATAAAATGGAAGAGATAATGCCTTTTAGAGTGATCCCTTATTCAAACGAGATGGTCGTAGCTGAAATTGCCGGAATGTACTCCGATATCGGCGAGAAAGACTCAGGCTCGGATCTTCTTGCCAGCGTCAATACAAATATGATGACTTTAAAAAAACAGATCAGATTCATTATGTACGTCACATCCCGCGGTCTGGGCACTTCGGTTTCGGGGTTGCTGGAAAATGTAAAAACGAGAGTAGAAAGACTTCCTGACAGTAAAAATAAGTACGAACAGTATTTCGAGCTGTACGCAGGTTTCGCAAAACTTGAAGAAAAAGAATTGCTGAGTTCGGTTTCTGCCTCGGCGCTTGAAAAGATAGATAATATTAAAGACAGTCAGCTGCAAAATTCACTTTTCAAAGAGTTCGCGGTTCTGGCTTATCAGGGCGGCGATTCTGAATTTTCCGCAAAGATAATGAACAGACTCCTTGAAAAGAATCCTAACGATAAGGAAGGGATAGACCTTCTTTACCAGATATACTACCTTTCGGGAAATTATTTGAAAGCCCTTGAAACGGCAGATAAATATTTAACACTTAACCCTGATGATGAAGATTATATTCAGCAGAAAGCCGAACTTGAAAAAATGCTTAAAAAGAATTGATGAAAAAGAACATCTATAAATATCTGAGGATCGCCGTATCATTCGTTCTCCTCATCTACCTGTTCTATTATCTTGTGGATTTCAAAAGCCTGACCGGGATCATTAAAGGATCCAACCTCAAATTTCTTTCAGTATCAGTAGCTTTTTTTATGATGTCCGTTTTCGCGGCTGCTTTCAGATGGCAGTATGTAGTATCGCTCAAAAACAGAAAATTAACTTTTAAGACATCACTCAGAGAATATTTCATAGGTATGTTCTTCAATAACTTCCTTCCCGGTTCAGTAGGAGGCGATGTGGCAAGAGTGATAGGCGCTGCCGAAGAAATAGGATCAAAAGAAATATCTGTTTCGTCAGTAATTGTTGAAAGGCTGATCGGACTGATCTCGCTTGTGGCCATAGGATTGACCGGGTTAATATTTCTGAATATCGATTCGGGCTCTGATTACACCGGTATAAGCATACTAATTCTGGTTACTCTTTCCGTAATACTGTTCGCGCTTATAATCAGACCTGTGAACGATGCCGTATGCGAACTGATCCAAACTTACATTCCTGAAAAAATATCTTCGAATCTCATCTTATATATGAAAGACTTTTCAGGTTATTCAAAATCGCCTTTCAAGCTGTTGGTGGTTTTTTTAATATCTTTCGCCTTCAAGATCTTCGACGGATTCTTTCTTTATTTTATTTTCAAAAGCCTTTCAATCAACCTCACATATCCCCATGCTATAGCTATGTTCGCGATAATAAATGTAATAAAAATGATCCCGATATCCCTGAACGGCATCGGCCTTAGTGCGCTTTCGTGGGTAATAATCTTAAAAAGTTTTAATATTGATGAAAACCTTTCGGCTTCAGTCGATTTCCTTACAATTACAATTTCTCTTGTGATCAGCGGAATTGGAGGACTATTATATTTCGCGAAGAATACAAGAAATAAAAAAACCGCCTGAAAAGACGGTTTGTTAATAATGATTCCTTATTAATATTAATCTATCTCCACACCGGAAAGCATATTTTTGTTCTGAAGGGCATGGATCAGCTCGTTTCTGTCCACAGCTTTGGAAAGAGCCTCTTCTACCGTAATGGTTCCGTTCTTTATAAGTTCTATAAATGAATCGTTCATCAGCCTCTGTCCCTGAGATTTACCTACCTCCATTATCGAAGGTATCTGGAAATTCTTACTTTCTCTTATCAAATTAGATACGGCCGATGTAACTATCAGTGTTTCGTAAACCGCAACCCTGCCGCCTTCCTGTTTTTTACAGAGCATCTGAGAAAGAACTCCCACAAGAGAATCAGCGAGCATTGCCCTTATCTGGTTCTGCTGGTTTGAAGGATACTGGTCAATTATCCTGTCAACAGTGCCTACAGCTGTATTTGTGTGAAGCGTACCGAAAACCAGATGTCCTGTTTCCGCCATTTCAATGGCAATGGAGATCGTCTCAAGGTCTCTCATCTCCCCTACAAGGATGACATCGGGATCTTCCCTTAAAGCCGCTCTCAGAGCTCTTTTAAATGACTGAGTGTGAACACCGACCTCTCTCTGATTCACCAGACATGTTTTGTTCTGATGAACGAACTCGACCGGATCTTCGATCGTAATAATATGCTTCTTCGTGGTCCGGTTAACATAATCAACAAGAGCAGCCAGGGTAGTCGATTTACCGGATCCCGTAGGTCCTGTCACCAGGATCAGTCCTTTAGGCAGAGAGCAGAGCTCTATAACATGTTTCGGTATGCCTAAAACTTCTGGCGGAAGTATCTTGAAAGGTATCTGCCTGAAAACGCCGCCGATCCCTCTGTGATCCCTGAAAATATTAGACCTGAAACGGCATAGTCCTTCAATCTCATACGCATAGTCAGTGTCATTTGTAGCTTTAAATTCTTCAATATTCTTCTGCGGCGTTATATAATTGATGATCGGCCACATATCATCCTCTGTCAGAATCGGGAAATCTTCAAGTTCGATCATCTCTCCGTCAAGCCTGAGCATCGGTCTTGCATTGCTGCTTATGTGAAGATCGGACGCTCCGTTCTCTATCATGTACCTGAGCATGTCGTCTATCAATACGCTCCCTCCGGTCTGCTCGGTCTGGGTCCTCGATGTACCTGCAATTTCATTCTTGTTAGACGATCCCGGTTTCTGTACCTCGAATATTATCGAGCTGTCCGAACGGGTCACTTTTATCGCCTTTCCGCCGAATTTGAAATTTCCGGCTTTACCGAAAAAGTCATCGCACTCTGAATTCATCGTTTTCAGCTCTCCGGCCCCGAAAACAGTCTGTGAGAAAACCTTGTTCTGGCCTCCCACAACCATATACGGCAGTTCTCCGGACTTGATAACTGTGCTTTCGGCCCCTTTGGAGACCATCATATTAAGTATCTTCTCAATATTGCTCATACAATCTCCACTTTATTGATCTTATTCTTATTAATGTAAACCTTTCTGTTATCCTTCATGAACGTGAGAAAGCTCCTGTCGGTATTCAGAAAATCTATCGCTCTTGACCTGTTGCCGGGAAGCTCTTCATGTACAGTGAAATTTATTTTTTCTCCCGTGATGAACTGTATGGACAGATTTTCCTTGTCTGACTCGTCCGGGATATCATCCAGCTCCGACACATAAAATATGGAGTCGACATTCAGAATTGAAAATTTCTGATCTCCATTCATGATCATAGCGGGAATGAACTGAGCTTTGTCGTTAAGAACTTCAAGGACTGTTTCCTCTCCGGTATGGTAGGCTGAAAACCGGTTCAGAAAAAGTATCATTTTAGTTTTCTTTATGAACCCGCCGTCTTTAAAGGCAATTTCCACTTCCTTCTTCTGCTTTGGGATGTTAAGGTCTTCCATTTACAGCTCCGTATTAGAATTGAATTTTTCGAGTAACTTGCAGTAGTATAAAAATCCCGCCATCATTGCTTTCTCGTCAGGATTGTAGCACTGATGGTGTAGTCCGTAAGAGGTATTTATGTCATTTCCTGCTCCCAGCCATGCAATAGCTCCAGGAACTTTGTGCGTCATGAAACCGAAATCTTCCCCTGTCATCTTTTTTTCGCAATCTGTAACGGTAATACCCTTTCCGAAATCTGTATTTTTTATTTTCCCGACTATGTCTTTATTGTTTATCACAGGAATGTATTCGCTGTGAATTATCAGTTTTGATTTTATCCCGAAAGCTATTGCAATTGAATTTGCGGCGTCTTTGAGCTTTTCCTTTATTTTAGCCAGATCATCCTTGGAATAAGATCTGGCGGTTCCTTTTATTACAGCATCTGACGGGAGGATATTTGCGGCCTCTCCGGCATGGATCATCCCTATTGAAATTACATTCTCCTTTACCGGATCAAGAAATCTCGGTACGATAATGTTAATTATATTTACAAGCGCAGTTGAGGCCGTGACAAGGTCGTTGTTCTCATGCGGAACTGCCGCATGACCTCCTTTTCCGGAAAGGTTGAACTCAAATTCAATTGTGCCTGCAAACATTTTGCCGTCGTTAAGCGCAATTATTCCTACCGGGAAATCAACGGTGTTATGCACGGCATATACTTCCGATGTTCTGTATTTTTCGAAAATACCCTCTTTCACCATCAGCTCTCCGCCACCGAAACCTTCCTCTGCAGGCTGGAATATCAGCATAATGTTCTTTTCCGGGGCCGATCTCTCAATGTACTCGGCAAAAGTAAGCATAATTCCCATATGGAGATCGTGACCGCAGGCGTGCATGAAACCTTCGTGTGCGGAAGTAAAATCCAATCCTGTATCCTCTTTGATCCTCAATGCGTCAATATCGGTTCTGAAAGCTATAAAATCCCCTCGTCCGCCCTTTTCATACAATGCTATAAGTCCGGTCTTAGCGATAGGCTCTATCCTGAATGATCCGAGACCGGAAAGAACTCTCCTTATATAGTCACCGGTCTTAAATTCAGTGAAAGCAGTTTCAGGTGTCTTATGCAGCTCCCTCCGGTGAAGAACAAGTCTCTCAAAATAATCTGTCATGATCTGCTGTCCCGTAAAATTGATTATTGAATGAATATAATTTTTACTGAGTGTCAATTCAAGTCATATTTTCAAAATATTTCTCAGAAAAAACCTGTAACTGCCAGAGATATAGAATTGAATATCCCTCCGAATTCAGATCTTTCAGAACTTCCTGCAAATATATCGGCTCCCAGTTTAACAGAAATATTTTCATCAAAAGAATATTCTATCTCAGGCACGAAAACAGCAGAATTGTCGTCAATATTACAAACCGATACAATCGACAGAATATAATCATTCTTAAGTGTGTAAGACACAGCAAACGCGGCGTAGTTTTCTGCCAGACCCGACATTTCTCCTCCTGTCAGCCTGAGAAAAGACCGGATATCGTAATCTGAATTTCGTTTTTCTCCCAGACCGTTATAATAGTATTCTGTAAGAAAGTAGAGACCGTTCCCGAATGTATAATCAAATCCGGTTGTAAACTGGACATAAGATGAATCAGTGTCCGTAGCAGCCATACCATGATATCTGGGATTTAAGAAAGCCCCTTCGAACCGATATCCTATTTCATTAAATATCTCTCCTGTCAGATCCGCACCGATCTGGAACTTTTCGGGAATCCCTAAAAGTTCTCCGTCATCTGTTTTGTCCCGTATACCGGAAAAAGAATATTCAAATCTTCCTGCTGTCGATTTTATCCTGGCTCCATACTTCCAGTGGTCAAAATCACTTCCTGGAGATGTGATTATCTGAAGAGATGAATTATCTCCGAAGAAAAACGCAAGGTTGACGGCAAGCACACCTATCTTTGAAGCGTCTGGAGCGGTAGGGTCCTTGATGTTCCAGACATCCGTAGGATTAAAAGCGTATCCTGTACCCCAAGCTATCTGCTGCTTGCCGAATGTTATATCAAAAGAGTCATAGTATAGTTTGATAAGAGCTCTGTCAAGAACGATCGTTTCTTTAGGATAGAAAGAGGAGTAGGACAGGTGATCGAAATACCCTGAAGAATATATCTCAAGAAGCCGGTCTGCTACGATCCTCTCTTCAATTTCGAGACCGTCATACATTTCCTGGTAATAGTTATTAATGATCTTTGAATAAATGCTCTTATCCTTAAAAGTATGGAACGGATCCAGAGGTTTCATATCATAGTGATAAAGCAGGTGTGATTCGATCTTGCCTTTGTTTTTAATGTCGTAATTGCCTTCAAGCCGGAATAATGCGTTCGATGATGTCACTTCATTTTTGCCGTCAAAGTAATTAATACTGGACTCGAGATAGCCTCCAAGTCTGAGTGTCTCATCTGACTTTGCAGGATTTAACAGAGCCAGCAGCGATAGTGCCAGAAATAATATTTTCATCAATGACTCCTGAGCATGTTATCTTTTTAGATATCTCTCTGTGAACATATCGTCGGGAAGTTCTTTATCGTACTCCACATTTGTAGAACGGATCACGGTTCTTGAATCTTTAAGGATATCCCTCATTTCCACTTCCCCGGCAGTCCAGTACTCATGAACTTTTTTAATGTCTCTGACGGTCAGGCTCTTCCATAAATTATCGTTTTCATCGTAAAACTCAGCCGCACAGGCAAGGTAATTTGATCTATCTATCCACATAAAGAATCTGCTGTAGCTCTGATCTTCTTCATTTGCTTTAAATTCGATCTTATAGCAGTCTTTTCCGTCTTTTTCTTCTTCACCGGTCAGGCTGTAGCTGTAATCTTTCCTGTTATCCGACATCGACATATCGTCGTAGGAGAAATCCGAATTGTTCGCCGACTGTTTCTTCTGATGGGAGGCGATCTTTCTGACCCTGTTCGTTCTGTTCGAATAGAACCATATATCGTCGCCGTCGTTGAGCATAAGAATCTTCATTCCCTGTATCCTTTTCGGTTCAGTATATTCCATCAGCATCTTCTCATTACCGTTCTTTGCGTAAGCCTTCATAACAGATGTCCTTACAGTCCCGTCCGCACGGTACACTTCCTCGGTATTGACCGACACCATTGTGCTGAAATTGTCGTTAGCTTCGCTTTTATCAAGGATCTCGTCAACTGATATTGCCGCACAGCTGATAACGAATCCGCAGATCATAATAACACAGGTTTTCATTTTTTTCCTCCGTTTATTCCGATCCTGTCTTTTAAAGAGATCATGGCCGGTAAAAGAAAGGCCGAGCTGATGAAGCACGATCCTACTCCGAGAACTAGAACGATGCCCATGCTGGCGAGTCCTCTGTGGGTTGCAATTCCGATAGAGCCGAAACTTATCATTGTTGTAAGGGATGTCAGAAGTATTGCCTTGCCTGTGAATTTAGTTACTTTGTCTATTGAATTTTTTCCCTCTATCATGTAGCGGTGGAGCATGTGCACCCCGTCGTCTATGCCTATTCCGATTATTATTGGGAGAGCCATGTAATTGTTGATATTGAGTTTCATTCCGAAAAGGTACATCAGTCCGAGCATCCATATAGAACCTATTGCGAGCGGTACGAGAGCCATCAGCGTGTATTTTAATGACCTGAAGTCCAGCATTAGGAGTATGATGATCACTATCGTCCCCAGAAATATGGACATTAAGCCTTTCTCTTTCATGATGTCTATGAAGATAAGCATAAGCACGGGAAGGCCTGTTATGTGCTCGTCGATCTGAGAAGTCTGTTCATGGAATCTTTTCAGGTTCCTTTCCTCCCATATATTGTTCTTCGGATAGATCGAAATGAGAAATCTGCCTGTTTCTTTATTGTAGTATCTCTCTTTTATGTTCGAAGGGAATGTTTCAAACGATACTATGGTCGTATCCGAGATATTATACAGAAGTTCCCTGAGTTTCGGTACATAAGCTTTTTGAAAAGCGGCGAGTTTTCCGGCTGAATCGTCTGTATTTATAAGCCTGTCGCGGAATTTTAATATCTTACTGTTCTCGTCTTTTTTTCCGACGATCTCATCCGTCTTGGTCACTATCTTGTTCGATTCACCCTTGCTCATTACTGAAAGTTCACCTATCTCCACGAAATTGAAATGAAGTCTTTCAAGCTCATCAGCTACATTATTGACATCTTCTCCGGTAACTTCCTCTACGATCTCAATATCTTTGATCCTTTTTCTGTATTCCGCAAGATATTTCTGATTTCTGCGCTGCTCATCTTCGGGCTGAAAGAACTCCGAAACGCACTCAACTCTTCCGATAAGACCTGTCCTGTCCGCGAGCTTTTTGATCTTCTCCACCTTTGATCTTGCGCTGTCTAAGCCTGTAACTGTAAACATTGCAAAATCCGGTGATATCTCGAATTTATCTATTATCTCGTCCTGGGCAATTATAGCAGGCATACCTTCAGGTTCAAGCTGCGTCATATCATATTCATATTCGAGCCTGTATGCGCCGTAGATCGAAAGTGCCGTGAGGATCATGCTTAGTGTTATGACTGAAATTATATATGAGGTATGATTAGACAGTTTTCCGATATTTTCCATAAAATGGAACTGCATGAATTCCGATACGGCAT
>JAQVNT010000212.1 GCA_028702975.1 Candidatus Delongbacteria bacterium | reverse complement strand
GCTGACGAGATCAACAGGACCCCTCCTAAGACGCAGTCGGCTCTTCTTCAAGCGATGCAGGAAAAGGAAGTTTCTGTCGGTAATACTACTTTCAGGCTCAGCGAACCCTTTTTCGTCATGGCCACCAGAAATCCTATCGAGCAGGAAGGGACTTATCCCCTGCCTGAAGCTCAGCTGGACAGATTTTTGTTCAATCTTATAATAGACTATCCGGATCTGAATTCGGAGATCGAGATAGTTGAGAAAACTACTACGCAGGAGGAAACGGCTGTCGATAAGGTCATAGACGGCGCAGAGATAATGAGTTTCAGGGAGCTTATAAGAAAGATCCCCGTAACTAGAGCGGTCACTGAGTATGCTGTTAACATGGTAAGAGCTTCAAGACCGGACGATGCAGCCTCGAACACTTTCATAAAAGATTCAGTCAGCTGGGGCGCGGGTCCGAGAGCGGGTCAAAATCTGGTTACAGGCGCAAAAATATTTGCCGCGCTGAACGGAAGAAAGACCCCTGATTATGAGGACATAAAGCGCGTAGCAAAGCCTGTTTTAAGGCACAGGATAATACCGAATTTCAGAGCTGAAGCCGAAGGAATAACTTCTGAAGTTATCATCGACGAACTAATTAAACAGGCGGGAAGATAAAAGGATCATGCCTGAAGAGATTAAAATAAAAGACATGATATTCACCGAACTGTTTTCAGAAGAGAAACTTGAAGAACTTATTTCATCATGCGTTTCCAAAGTAAGATCCTCGGTCGATGCCTCAAAAGACCTTGTCGTGATCGGAGTCCTAAACGGAGGAATACCGTTATGTAACGACATCGCCTTCTCATTATCAGAAAATGTGATAGTTGATTATGTCAAAGCTGTCAGTTACGGAGATTCTTTAAGGTCATCAGGAGAAGTGAAACTGCTGCTGGACTCAGTCACGGATGTAAGCGGAAAAGAAGTTCTGATAGTGGACGACATTATAGATTCAGGCAGAACGGTCAGCTTCCTTAAAGATCATTTCACGGCTAAAGGGGCACAAAAAGTAATGATATGCTCACTGTTCTATAAACGCAACGATCGATTCCCCGAACCTGACTTTTTCGGGGCGGAGATAGATGATCAGTTCATTGTCGGATATGGTCTTGACTATGCCGGGAAAGGAAGGAATCTGAGAAAAATATTAAAATTAAAGTAATTACGGAGCTTTGAATAAATTTATGGAAGAAGATAAAAATACCGAAGACGAAAAGAACGGAAAAGAAAAAGAGACCGAGCAGGAGATCATCAAAAGGCTGAAAAAGATCCAGGATGATAAATCAAAGAGAAGGCCTGACGGTAAGCGCGGAATGAAACAGGATGATGAAGGTGTATTCTGGAAGAAAGGTTCCAAAACTTTCATGATCTGGATGATAGTTATTGCAGCCGCGCTGATACTGATCAATCTTTTCGAAAAGGACGGCAAGAGCGTAGAACTCGAGTACAATGAGTTCACAGGCTATCTTGACGATATTAAGAGTATAACCATAACCAATGTGGGTTCCAACGCCGAGATATCCGGAGAGTTCTCTCAGCAGCTGGCGATACCTTCAAAGGGGGGGCAGAAGTTCTCCAAATTCACTCTTGTGGTTCCGTCCGTAACAAGAGAGACAGCTGACGAATGGTCTCAGAAAGGCATTAAGGTCAGGATGCAGAGGGAGCAGTACGGAGTGGGCGATTTTCTCATTTCGATGTTGCCGTGGGTGCTTTTCATAGCTCTGTGGTTCTGGCTTCTGAGGAGAATGCAGGGGGGAGGAGCCCAGGGCGGCGGTAAGGGTATTTTTTCTTTCGGGAAAAGCAGAGCAAGGCTCGTTGACAATACAAAAAATAAGATAACTTTCAAAGATGTTGCGGGAGCGGATGAAGCAAAAGAAGAACTTACTGAAGTTATTGATTTCTTAAAGGAACCCGTAAAATTTTCTGAAATGGGCGCAAAAGTGCCTAAAGGAGTACTTCTTACCGGGCCTCCGGGAACAGGCAAGACACTTCTTGCGAAAGCGGTCGCCGGCGAAGCCGGAGTGCCGTTCTTCAGCATCAGCGGTGCGGATTTTGTCGAAATGTTCGTGGGAGTAGGAGCTTCAAGAGTGAGAGACCTTTTCGAGCAGAGCAAAAAGAGCGCGCCGTGCATTCTTTTCGTTGATGAGCTTGATGCTGTAGGAAGGCACAGGGGTACGGGGATCGGCGGCGGGAACGATGAAAGGGAGCAGACGCTTAACCAGCTTCTGGTCGAGATGGACGGATTCGATACCGAGGACAATGTGATAGTGATAGCCGCCACCAACAGACCCGACGTACTTGATCCGGCACTTCTCCGTCCGGGCAGATTCGACAGGCATGTTGTAGTTGATTATCCGGATGTGAGGGCAAGAGAGGCGATATTAAAAGTTCACGCCAAGAAGATCAAAATGGTTAAAGATGTCGATCTTTCGGTAATAGCTAAAGGAACACCGGGAATGTCGGGAGCGGATCTGGCGGGGATCATAAACGAATCTGCGCTTTTTGCCGCGAGAAAGGGTAAAAAATCTGTTGACATTACCGATATCGAAGACGCGAAAGACAAAGTAATGATGGGAGTCGAAAGGAAGTCGGCTGTAATAAATGAGGCTGAAAAGAAGATCACCGCCTATCACGAAGCGGGGCATGTTCTTATAGCGAAAATGACCGAAGGAAGCGATCCTGTCCATAAGGTCACGATAATCCCCAGGGGCAGGGCTATGGGGCTGACGCATTATCTTCCGATCGAGGAAAAACATTCTTATTCAAAAACATACATTTTCAGTAAGCTTCTGCATCTTTTTGGAGGACGGGTAGCGGAAGAGCTGATCTTCAACGATATTACTACAGGCGCCTCGAACGATATTGAAAGGGCTACCGATATAGCTAGAAAGATGGTTTGCGAATGGGGTATGAGCGAAGAGATAGGGCCTATACATTACGGGGTTAAAAACGATAATCCGTTCTTGGGTAAAGAGCTTACCCGCACTACAAGTATTTCCGAGGAGATCGGTAAAAAGATAGACACTGCGGTACAGAAGATCATCTTTACAGCTCTTGCGAAAACGAGAGAAGTCCTGACTCAGAACATTGATACACTTCACAAATTAGCAGAAGCACTATTGGAGAAGGAAACGCTGACCGGATCGCAGATCGACGAGTTAGTCGGAATTAGCGCAAATAATTC
The DNA here is from genome assembly GCA_028702975.1 of Candidatus Delongbacteria bacterium. GTDB lineage: Bacteria > UBA4055 > UBA4055 > UBA4055 > UBA4055 > UBA4055. The sequence goes on along the minus strand of JAQVNT010000212.1, from coordinate 554 downwards.
AAAAATAAACGGACATGATATTGTAAATGGTATTTAAAGCCGTGGACAAATATTTTGAAACAGAGAAGAAACCTTTGATAATGGGGATCCTCAATATCACGCCTGATTCTTTCTCCGACGGGGGGTTGTATCAGGACGCGGATTCTGCAGTAAAAAGGTGCATGCAGATGATCTCTGAAGGAGCTGATATTATCGATATCGGCGGCGAATCTTCGAGGCCGGGCTCGGAAAGAGTTTCGTCTCAGGAAGAGATCGAAAGGATCGTTCCTGTGATCAAAAAGATCAGAGAACAGTCAGATATTTGCATCAGCGTGGATACATATAAACCTGATGTGGCTGAGGCAGCTATGAAAGAAGGCGCGGACATGATAAATTGCATTTACGGTGCAGATCCTGATCCTGAGCTGCTGAAAATCGTCGCATCATACCAGGCCGGACTATGCCTGATGCACATGAGAGGCGAACCCGGTACAATGCAGTCTGAAACAGAATATGATGATATTATTAATGAAATTTATTCGGCTCTCAGGAGCTCATATGAAAAAGCTGTTCTC
>JAQVNT010000211.1 GCA_028702975.1 Candidatus Delongbacteria bacterium | reverse complement strand
CTGTCACTCTGGCTTTAGCGTAAAGCTGGATACCGTCCTTTGCAACTGCTCCGATCTTACCTGTTACAGGCGCATCGATCACCCTTGGATTGACGGAAGTCTGAATAGCTTCCAGTATATTCCTTCCCGCAAGATCGATCCCGCAGGCCATCTGGAAATCAAGTGCGATATTAGCTTTGTCAGCCGCAATAAGAGCTGTAACCACCCTCAGAACATTTCCTCCTGAGAGATAGTGCGTCTCCAGATCATTTGTGGTGAGCGGCAATCCGGCCTTGACCGCAGTTATAAGCGCATTGACAATAACTGTCGGCGGAACTTTTCTCAGCCTCATTCCGACTAGTGACCCGAGAGAAACTTTTACGCCTGCAAAAAGAGCGTTGATCCACAGCGGGATCGGTACGAACGAAATGAAGATCGATAGTGCAATGAGGGATAAAATCCCTACGACGATTACGATTACTGGTGTCGGCATGTAAGCCTCCTTTTATTTAATTTTCCTCTTTTATGACCACGATTTTGTTGCCTTCGACTTTAGAAACTTTTACCTGTTCTCCGGCGTTAATATATTCATTAGCAGATACGGCCTGGTAAACCTCATTTTCTATCTCGATCTTCCCGCTGAGCCTGAGATCAGTTACGGCTTTACCGGTTTTTCCCGCCAGGACGGCCAGATGCAGAGAATCTTTGACTCCCGCACCTTTCTCCTGCTGCTTTCTTATGATGAGAAAATCCAGAAACTTAGCATCCGGAAGGTATTTAGCCATGAAATACAATCCGACGAGAGACAGTGTGAAAGAACCGCTCAAAACAGCTCCCGCGTTAAGAAAATCGTCAAGCGTGGGATTATCTCCCACAAGAGTCATGAAGAACGATGCTCCGATCGCTAAAAGTCCGAGTATCCCTGTCACGCCGAACCCCGGCACGACGAGTATTTCAATCAGCAGAAGTATCAGTCCTGCAAGAAACACAATAACTTCAATATGATCCGCCATATTAATTACATAGTGCGAGCCGAAGAAAAGAACAAGCGCTATCAGTCCCACCGTTCCTCCTACCCCCCAGCCTGCGGTCTTAACCTCAAATATCAGACCGAGAAAAGCCAGAGTTATCAGAAGCGAACTGATTATGGGATTTGTGAGAAACCTGACTATCCTTTCCGCGATCGAAATAGTTGTCTCTGAAATATCGGAAGAAGTTATTCCCAGATACTGGAAAAGTTCTTCGTCATCATGGACTATTTTGTCGCACATTTTGAGTTCGAGAGCTTCTTTAGCCGTCAGAGTTAGGAGTTTACCCTTTTCTGTCACGCCTGTTATCTCAATATCCTCATCCACCATCGCCCTCGCTATATCCTTGCTTCTTCCGTTGAGCTCTGCGGTCGAACCTATTTCTGAACGGAAATAGGACTGACTCTTTTCGGACTGCTTCTCACCTTCCTGATCCACAACGGTGGCGGCACCTATAGTACTGCCTTCAGCCATCACGATCTTCTTACAGCTTAATGATATCAGGGCTCCTGCGCTTATAGCCCTTTTATTTATGTAGGCGACCGTTTCTATCGGAGAATTGAGTATGTGATCTTTTATCTTAGTTGCGCTGTCAACCCTTCCCCCGAATGTATTTATATCGAAAATGATCAGGTTCGAACCGTCCTTGACGGCAGTGCTTATGCTGCGCTCAATATAGAAAGCCAGGCCGTTATCTATCATTCCCTCTACCTTAATTCTGGTCGCCTGAGCCGGGAAAAGGTAAGAGAATAAGATAAGCACCAAAACAGTTGAAGCATATTTTTTCATAAATTCTCCCTTTGATGTTTAATATTGGACTGCTCTAACTTCTTTCGCCGAGTATTCCCATTTAAGAGTTAGGTCCGTTTTGACCTTAACGGGTATTTTATTAGTAATGTTATCCAGTTCTCGGGCATCTGCAGTAACTGAGAAATCGTCGGATGTCACATTCTGCAGTTCGCTCACAGGTCCGACCACAGTTATATCAACAGCTATAGGATCAAGAAGAATATTCATGCTTTCCGGCTTGTTAGTTATCCTGATCGGTGCTTTAAAGGTAACTGAACCCTTTCTGACCACTTCCTGGCTGACCGTAACGCTTTTTTCAGAGTAGATAAGTCTTCCTTGGTCAGTAAGTATAAGATCCAGCTCCTTTGAGAATCCGGCCGTTACATCTTCTTCTCTTATGCTTGAAGTGCGAACATTTTTAACGAGCCTGACTTTGGATTCAGGTCCCATGATCGTAACAGAATCCGGCTGCATTGAGAATTTTCCGGAAGTTACATAACCGGGTGCGGGCGTAAATCTGTAATCGAGGATGACAGGAACTCTTGTGACCATCAGATCGTCGTAAACAACATTTATTTCCTGAGGATGAAATATAAAAAGCGGTTCAAGTTCAGTTCCTGAAGAATTTACGAAATAATCCATATTGATCTTTATCGTGGCAGAATCGGTAAATGTTGAACCGTCAATTTCAAAATATACATCTTTTGAAAAATCCGACATCAGAATGTTTTTCCCTTTCGATCTGATCTTTATTCTCGCTTTTTCAGGAATCGGATTTAGAAGAGTCTTTCCTGAAACAATATTATTGAGCCTTATCGGGATATCAACGGTCGTTTCAAAGTCCTTCTGTAAGTTAATATTGAGCCACAAAGCAATACCTATAATCAGAAATATGATCTTCAAAGCAAAGTTAACCTTGACAGAGTCATAAATTCGTCTGGTCAGGTTAACAGTTGGACTTTTACTAAAAATCTTTTTGCCCTTATTCATATCCAAAGCATCTTTCCCGAGATATTTCGTTGAATATAAAATTACTATATTTTAAAGCCGATGTAAAGGTTTAAATTAGATATTTTTCTCGAATTATTTACTTTGAAGTAACCGAAAAATTACTTATATTCTGCATTCGGCCCTGGGGGTGCCTTGAAGGCTGAGAGGGAAATTTCCCGACCCTTGGAACCTGATTCGGATAATACCGACGGAGGAAAGAGGCGATGAGAATTATTTTGAACGGCATATCTTACACGACAGATTCAGAAAACATATTCGGACTGATTACTGAAAAAGGCCTGAACCCTTCAACCGTTGTTGTTGAATATAACGGCAGAGTTCTGAAAAAAGAATTCTGGAAAGATCAGAACATAGCGGAAAACGACAGGATAGAAATCTTAAATTTTGTGGGCGGCGGATAATGAACGATATTCTTAAAATAGGCGGCAGAGAGTTTACCAACAGGCTTTTTACGGGAACGGGCAAGTTTCGATCGAGAAGTCTTATACCTGAAATGCTTAAAGCGAGCGGATCGGAGATGATAACCGTGGCTCTGAGAAGGGTGGATTTTGATGCCGGTGACGAAAATATACTCGACTTTATTCCGAAACACATTACACTTTTACCGAACACTTCCGGCGCAAGGAACTGCGATGAGGCTGTGAGAATAGCGAGGATAGCGAGAGAAGCCGGAATGGGCAACTTTATAAAGATCGAGATAATCACTGAAACGAAATATCTTATGCCGGACAACGATGAGACCTTGAAGGCTACGAAGATCCTTGCGGCTGAAGGTTTTATTGTCCTTCCTTATGTTATGCCCGACCTTACCTATTCATATAAGCTTGTTGATGCGGGAGCCGCCGCGGTTATGCCGCTGGGTTCTGCCATCGGATCTAACAGAGGGCTGAAGATGAAAGAGATCATTGAGATGATCATCGAGAACATTGACATTCCCGTCGTCGTGGACGCGGGGAT
>JAQVNT010000210.1 GCA_028702975.1 Candidatus Delongbacteria bacterium | reverse complement strand
TGATCAGCAGGCACGGCGTCGAAGCCGTTGCCGGGGCAAGCGCTGCGAGCAGGATCGAAATGTTCGCTTTCGTCATCCCGATGGCTCTCGGAATGTCGCTCGTTCCTTTCGTCAGCCAGAATTTCGGCGCCGGACGCATCGACCGCATATTCGAGGCAAAAAAATACGCCGTCAAGTTCGCTTTCTATTACGGGATAGGCATAGCATGTTTATTTTTCCTGACCGCTCCATATCTCGCAAAACTGTTCACTGAAGACGAAAAAGTCGCAGAAATATTCATAATGTATGTAAGAACTATATCTTTCGGCTACGGAATGATGGAAATTCACCGTTACAGCGGTTTCTTTTTTACAGGCATCCATAAACCGGTAAGCGCAACTTTATTAAACGGCTTCAGGATACTGATACTGCTGATACCTCTTTCTTATCTGGGCAGCGTTCATTTCGGGATCCGCGGAATATTTTTCGGAAGACTGGCAACGGATATTGTCTCGGGTTTCACAGGTTTTCTTATTGTATCGCATGTATTGAAGAAGAAAAAAGCCCGTTCTTTACTCCCCCGAACTGAAGCGGCGTAAAATTATTCCTTTTATTTTCAATATTCTCTTGTTATATTTGAATTTAAACACTAATAAATTTGGAGTTAGGGTATGAAATTAAAATTCAGCGGAGGAAGGCCGGTAAAGGATTCCAGAACAGAATTCATGCCCATACTGAACGACAAACTCGAAAAAGAAGTTATATCTTTCCTCAATTCAGATACAGGCGGCGATGTGCTTGTGGGAATATCTTACGACGGCGCGGTCCTCGGAGTCGATTCATACGGCGATGTGCTTCATGTGATAGCCGACAGACTTAGGGTAAACATCTCGCCTTCATGCCTCGGACTTGTCGATGTTGTGCCTGTAAATACGGGAGGGAAAACATTTATAAGGGTCATAGCGGCCAGAGGAACTGAGCAGCCTTACTATCTGAGGCTGGTGGGGCAGTCTTCCGCGGGTTGTTTTTGCCGGAAAGACGGAATTATCAGGCAGATGGATACGGAAAAAATTAAAGAGCTTTTAGGGAACAAAGACCTTTCAGCGCTGAATAATATAGTCTCGCCAAGAAATGCGGAACATACTTTTGCCCTTTTGAGGATCTATTACGAAGAGAAAGGTATCAGGATGATAGACGACATCAGAAAAACTCTCGACCTTTATACCAGCGAAGGCAAATTGAACTACGCCGCATATCTTTTGTCAGACTCGAACAGCACATCTTTTAAAATAATAAAGTTCTCAGGATCCGACAGGTCCGAAATAATTGAGACGAATGAATACGGGGGGACTTGCCTCATCCGTTCAGCAGACAAAATACTTGATAAACTCGAAGTTGAGAACAGAACTTTCACAGTCAGAACTGAAAAGGAAGAATTAAAGAAAAATAAGCTGATAAAATCCGAGGTGCTGAAAGAAGTATTTATAAACGCCCTGCTGCATAATGATTATTCCAGAGATTTCATGCCGCTGATAGAAATATTCTCAGATAAGATATCAGTAACTTCTTTTGGAAAGCTTCCCGGTCAGTTGAACGAGAATGTTTTTTGCTCAGGCTTTCCTGTGCCGAGGAACAGGGAACTGGTCAGGGTTTTTAAAGATCTGGGTTATACAGGCGAACTCGGATCAGGGATAGATATGATACTTGAAAGTTATGACAGCAGTATTTTCAAAATAAACGATAACAGTTTAGAAGTCGTTCTGCCCTTCGCCGAAGAATTTAAAATGAAGTCATCCGGAAAAGCCAAACCGGAGAAAATACATATAAGAACAAGAGACAGGATCATCGAAATAATGAAAAAAGATCCGTCCGTAACTGCCGTAAAACTTGCCGTTTTTACAGGTGTAACCAAGAAAGCGATCGAGTGGCATTTGAAGAAAATGAGGGAGTCCGGTGTTATAAAAAGGGAGGGTTCCAGAAAAACAGGGTTTTGGCAAATTAGGGTATAAATTAGTATTTATCGATAGGGTATAAATTAGGGTAATAATTAATATGGTGCAATATAAAATATTAAATATTAGTAAAATAGGAAGTCGTGAAAAATCACTGTTTTCCAGAATCAAATATTTTGAAAGAAAACGGATAGAGCAGCGGAATAATAAATTTTAGAAAAACAGGAAAAGAATGAAACAACTCATTGAGCTGACGGCAGGCAGACCAATATTCGGGGGAAAATGCCTCTCGGAATACGACGGATTAAAAGTAATGCTTGAAAGAGCGCTTCCGGGTGAAAAAGTCTTCGCCTATGTAAAAAAGAAAAAAAGCGGTTACATGGAGGCGGTCGCAAAAGAGATCATCGAAAAGTCGCCTCACAGAATAGAATCCGACTGCAGATATTATCCGGTATGCGGAGGCTGTAAACTGCGTGATGTCGATTACGGTCACCAGGCTTATATAAAAGAAGAAGTAATAAAGGACTGCGTAAGAAGGATAGGAAAGATCACCGACTGCGAGATACTGCCCATAATAAAATGTCCGGTCACAGACAATTACAGGAACAAGACTGAATTCACATTTTCAAAAATGAGATATCACACCGAACATGACCGGGGCACGGAGGAGGAAGGTTTTAACCTTGGATTTCATGCGCCGAAATTCTACAGCAAGGTCATAGACATAGATCGCTGCAATCTCCAGTCAGACCTCATGAACAGGATATATTATTCCCTTAAGACGAAGCTGAAGAACTCAGGACTTGAACCCTACGATGTGGTCAGGCATGAAGGATTTCTGCGGTATCTGGTCATCAGAAAGTCCAATGCGGATGAAGTGATGATAAACCTTATAACAAAATCCAAAAAGCTTAAAGAGATAAAAACAGCGGCTGATGAGCTGATAAAGGAATTCCCGCAGGTTAGATCCTTCCTGAACACGATAAATACGGGTCTTGCCACGACCGCTTTCGGCGAGGAGACGATCCTTGTTGCCGGCGAAAGAACTATCACCGACACGATCGGTGAGCTTAAGTTCGAGCTGAGCCACGACACTTTTTTCCAGACCAATCCTTCGCAGACGGAGAAACTCTACGGCGTGGCGCTGGGGTTCGCCGGCCTCACGGGCACGGAATCCGTGCTGGACCTGTACTGCGGCGTGGGGACGATCTCGCTCTACATCGCCGCAGGAGCAGCGCGCGTTACGGGTTTCGAGCTTGTCGAGAACGCCGTGGCGAACGCGCGCAGGAACGCGGAACTGAACGGAGTTAATAACTGCGTGTTCCGCGCCGGGGACATGATGAAGCTCGCGAAAGACGGCGAGATATTCAGAGAACATTACGATGTGCTCATCACCGATCCGCCGAGGGACGGCATGCATCACAAGGTCGTTGAAGCTATAATTTCGTCAGGAATAAAAAAGATAGTTTATGTCTCATGCAACCCGTCAACTTTCGCGCGTGATGTCGATCTGCTGAATCAGGGCGGATATACTCTTGTCAAAGTTCAGCCCGTTGACATGTTCCCGCAGACTTTTCATGTGGAGACCGTCGGACTGCTCGTTAAAAGAGAGCAAGAGTGAGAATGATAAAAGGGATCATGGTCGCAAAAAGACTGACGATCATTCCTCTCAAAACCAGCCTTCCGGAAACTTCATGAGCTTCGGAAATGCCTGTATAGAAAATATACATCCACCACATATAGATCAGCATATTCAGCCAAGGTGAGCTAAAAGGTAAGACAGCACTTAAAAGAAGGGCGGATGAGTAGCAGAACACTCTGAATGTTGCCTGA
>JAQVNT010000209.1 GCA_028702975.1 Candidatus Delongbacteria bacterium | reverse complement strand
AAAAGCCAGACTGGCTTCTACGCAAAACATGACGGCGAAAAAATTACGGGAAGGATCGTGAAAAACGGTAATGTGTCAGCCCAAACGGAAGCAGAGCTCTGTCAGCGGAAAGGCATAAGAGAAGTGTATATGATCTCCGGAGAAAAAGAGATAAGGATAACAAAAATATGAAATCTTTCTGCTTTGTAATATTATCAGCATTGGGGTATCTTTTTGCGGCGACAGGAACAGAACAGCTGCTTGTTAAAGGCGATGGATTTTATTTTAAGGGCGATATGCTCAAGGCACTCGAATATTATTATGAAGCTGAAAATTCCGATCCTGAGAATGCAGGAGCCATGACCGGGATATACAACGCGAGCATAAACTCAGGCGGTATCAAAACTGCTAATAAATACGCCTATAAACTGCTTAAGCTGAACAATTCGGAATTGAATCAGGACAGGGTGATTTATTCGGACGCTCTGCTTGGAAAAACATCGTATGCGGAAAAACTTCTAAGATCTGGCATTGATTATTTCAGAAAGAAGCAGATCTACTCTCTGGCGGGCCGGGGACTGTCTCAGACAGGGTATTATCAGAACACGGCCGACTGGTATAATAAAGCAATGAACGGCGGTTTCGGCTCTGAAGACTTCAGAAAGGCTTACTCAGCCCTTCTTCCAAAGCTCAATGAGGACAGGCGGTTCTTAGATGTAATATTCTCGTTTTACGACTACGGCAGTAACGAGCTTCTGCTCGGAGGCTATAATTTCAATATCAACTACAATTTCGGAAAAGCCCGTCACCGTTTCAATACGAATTTCGTTATGCAGGGTACGAGAATTGATCCGGCAAAGAATCAGAAACTGGGATTTCTGTTTTATGACGATATAGGCCAGTACGAGTTCTTCGGTCAGTACAATTATACTCTGAACAGCGCTCTGACAGTTTACGGAGGAATTAAAGGAAGCGTGCTCGTTAACGACTATATACAAAACCTGACCGCCGTTTCAGCAGGAGCCAGGTTCGGGTTAAGCAGATATTTCAGCGGCAACACATTCGTGAATTATTCAGGGGTAAATTACAATTTCTACGATATAAACGATAAAAAATACAGCACTTCCTCCAACTCCTTTTCTTCAATTCAGTACACATTCGACGGAGCTTTCAATCTGGGTTACCTATATCTTGGAGGCATAGTGAATATAGTTGAGGATATAAATTCAGATTATGCGTCCGACATGCTTTTTTCAGACCGGGATACTCTTATTACGGAGCTCTCGCCTGATATCGTCAAAGGAGGCACGAGATTTCTTTACGGAGCCACAGCGGGGTTCAGAAGCGAAGACTATGACATTTTCACAAGCTATTCAACAGGCGATATATTCCTTGTAAACACAGGCGAGGGCAGATATCTCAACACGAACGATTCAAAGCTTAAGACCAACATAATTGCCGGAGTGATATTCAGAAAACTTTTTGGCGACTGGATACTGGGTTATACGGTTTCTTTCTCAGATTTTGAGGACTACACAATACTGACAAATTCAATAACAGCTAACTACAACTGGAGAGTGAAATGAAGAAAATATACTTAATTCTGTTCCTTTTTATTGCGACTATAACACTAATTGCCGAAATGACGCAGAAAGAGCTGGAAGATGCTTATAACAGCTCGATAAAATATGAAACGGGCCAGAAATACGATAAGGCGATCTCTGCACTCGGCAAAGTTATAAAAGAATATCCTTCAGGCTATACCGTCAATTACAGGCTCGGGTGGCTCTATTATCTTTCCGGAAATTATTCGAACGCTCAAAAGCATCTTGAAACAGCTCTGTTGATCTACCCATACTCAGTCGAAGTTCTGAACACCATAAATCTCATAAATGTAGCTAAATTGGAATGGGAGCAGGTCGAAATCCAGTCCGTAAAGGTCTTCAAGATCGATCATTACAACTATTACGCCAATTACTGGTATTCGGTAGCTTTAATGAAGCAGAAAAAATATGACGCGGCGATAAAAATTGCGGATAAGATGCTGGCTGTATTTCCCACGAATGTCGTATTTTTGAACATTCTCGCGGAAAGTAAATTCTTAAAAGGCGAAAAAGATGAAGCGATGCTCATCTTCAGCAGTGTCATAATTCTGGATAAAGACAACGAGCTGGCAAAATATTATCTCGGCAGATAAAAACCCTGTCGCGTAAATATGTAAAAATTTGATTGATTTAAACGCAATAAAATCATAAATTAATTCTTTTTGAACGAACTATTACGGATAATTAAAATAAATCAGGGAGAAATGTATATGTCGAACATCGGTTCCTATGAGGAAAGTGTAAAGAACTTCAGCTGGAAGACTGCTGAAGAAGAACTCGGCTACAAAGAAGGTGAAGTTTTAAATATCGGATGGCACTGCAGCGACAGGATCTGCAAGATGGGAAAGGCGCAGAAAACAGCCCTTATATGGGAAGGTCACGGCGGTGAAGAAAAAAGATACACATTCGACGACATAAGAAAAGCGACAAACACGATAGGTCATTACCTTAGAAGCATCGGTATCAAGAACGAGGACAGGGTCTGTCTGTTCATGGACAAAGTCCCCGAACTGTATCTCGGATTTCTGGGGGTCTTAAAGATCGGCGCCATAGCTCAGCCGCTATTTTCAGCCTTCGGGGACGAGAGTCTTTTCGTAAGGCTCGAGAACGCTCAGACCAAAGCGATCATCACTCAGAGAAAGCATGTCGGCAAAGTAAGGAAGCTTCTTGAAAGAACACCTTTCTTAGAGCATATAATAATAATCGACCATGACGGTTTAAAGCCACTTAAAGAGAGAGAAAAAGCTTTTGATCTTGAAAAGGCTGAATGGATAGACGAATTCGAGATCTTCCCGACTAAAGCGGAATCGCCCTCGGTGCTTCACTATACATCAGGAACGACCGGGCTGCCGAAAGGCGTAAAGCACGTTCATTATTCAATGATCTCACAGTATCTTACAGCCAAATGGGTACTTGACCTGCAGGACGACGATATTTACTGGTGCACCGCGGATCCGGGATGGGTTACGGGAACATCATACGGAATAATCGGCGCGTGGTCGAACGGGGTGACGCAGTGCGTCCTTGACGCCGGCTTCTCTGCCGACAACTGGTACAAATTCATACAGAAGAACAAAGTGACCATGTGGTACTCTGCCCCTACGGCGATAAGGTCCTTAATGAAAGCCGGCGAAGAGCTGGTAAAACAGTACGACCTGAGCTCGCTCAGGCATCTCGCGAGCGTCGGCGAGCCTCTCAACGCGGAGGCGGTCATCTGGTCGCAGAGAGTGTTCGGCAAACCGTTCTACGACACATACTGGCAGACCGAGACCGGATCGATGATGATCTGCAACTATCCCGGAATGAAGGTAAAACCCGGCTCAATGGGCAAAGTGTTCCCCGGCGTTACGGGCGCGGTCCTTGACGAGAAGACTTTTGAGCCGATCACCGAGCCGAACAAGCCCGGACTGATCGGATTTAGACCCGGGTGGCCGGCTATGATGAGAACTTACTGGAATAACGAGGAGACATATAAAAAGAAATTCGCCAACGGCTGGTACCTGCCCGGCGATAAATCAACTATAGACGCTGACGGATACTACTGGTTCGTGGGCAGGGACGACGATGTCATCAATACCGCCGGCCACCTCGTCAGCCCGTTCGAAGTCGAATCGGCGCTTCTCGAGCACCCCGCCGTAGCGGAGTCAGCTGTGGTCTCCAAGCCTGATGAAGTCAATATGGAGG
>JAQVNT010000208.1 GCA_028702975.1 Candidatus Delongbacteria bacterium | reverse complement strand
GATCTGATAAAGTTCATGGCCGGGAGCAAAGGGAAGTTCGGCGTGATCACTTCATTGACACTCAGGCTGTTCCCGTCGGATGAAGCAGTTTACGGAACTGTTGAGATTAAGGATGTTTCGGATCAAGTTAACAGGATTCCGGAGAACAGGTTATACAAAAATCTGATACTGGAGCTCGATCCAAACGGTGTGTTCCAGAATTAAAGAAACCGGGAAAAATTAACAAAAAATATTTTTTTTTGATTGACTTATACGAATTTGTGTGATAAATTATCTGAGTACAATAAGAAATAATTTTGAAAACTTACAATTAATTAACGGAGGAAAATCTTATGAAAAAACTAATCACGGTGCTTGTGGCTGTTTTTGTGGCAGGATTATTTGCTTTTAATTCGCTGCCTGCAGATGATTTACAGGCTAAACCTGGAACTAAAGGATGGGTTTACTATGACGGCACACCTGCCTACACCTATAAAGTAGCTGCAGAAAGAGCAGTTTATTTTGATGCATGGGATTTTGGGTTAGAGTACCCTGTGGAATTACAGCGAATACAGTGGTATGTTTACGCTACTGGTGTAAATTATAACTATAAGGTCTACGCTAAAGACGGTTCAACCCTTCTTTACACTTCGCCTGATATTGTTTCTGCACAGGGATGGCAGGTAACAACGATAGATCCGTTAATCTTGTCGGATGACTTCTGGATAGCTTTAGTTCCTCAGCCGGACGGAACTCCCACAACTATTCATGACGGCGGTGACGGTGTCTTTGGACATAGCTTTTCAGGCTCTGCCGGCAGCTGGACTCCTCTTTACGGTGGAGGTTATAATCATTCCATGGCTGCTGACTTAGTACCGCATACAGGAGCAGATCTATATCCTCCGGTTGCAAGAGGGATATTAGGCAACAATTCATTCATGGATACCGATGCTGTTTTCACTATTAACGTCATTGATCAAAGCGCTATTGTTGAACCCGTAGTTGGAGAATACAGCTTTGATGGAACGAACTGGACTTCTTTTAACCTGAATGCAGCTAAGTCTGTAGGTGTTTACACCGGTACAATTCCTGCTCAGGCTGACGGAACTACAGGTACAGTAAGATTTAACATGGAAGACGCTCTCGGTTACACTTCAGTATCCGATGAGTTCACGATAACTTGGTCAGTGGACAACCCGATCCTTTCTGAAGGATTTGAATCTGTTTTCCCTCCCGTCGGATGGTCAACAAATTATGTTGGAGCCGGATTCATTCAGGTTGATGATTCAGATCCTGTGATCGATCAGGTTCATTCAGGTAATTACTCAGCTGCTCATATGGACGACTCGGGAACTCAGGATGACTGGCTTATAACCCCGCTTGTCTCAATTCCGGCAACAAACTCTTCAACTCTTACCTTCTGGCAGAATGGTTACTGGCTGAATTATGTTGAGACAGGATATCACGAAGTTGCAGTTTCAACGAACATGACTGACTGGGATGTGATCTATACAGGACATCCTCCGGTAGGTAATGTAGTAGGAAATGTCTGGGAAAAACTCTATCTCAGCCTCAGCGCATATCTCGGACAAGATATTTATATCGGTTTCCACTATGTAGCTAACTATGAAGACCAGTGGTTCATTGACGATGTAGCTGTAATGTATGATTACGAAGGACCGACTGTGGTTGATCTTGTAGGTAATGAAGCGCTTTACCCTACAGTTGGCGCTTATCTTAATAACGATATGAACCTCTCTTTAACAGTTAACGACCTTACAGGCGCAGCATCAGTTGTCGGTCACTACTCTTTTGACGATTGGACGACAACGACCGACCTTTCTTTCGCAATGTCAAAAGGCGGAGACGAGATCTGGACAGCTACGATACCTGCTGAAAGCGCTGTTATGAGCGGACTTATTTATTTTGACATGACCGATCTCGGCGGGAATTCGTCAGCTTCTGATACGCTTGCAGTGGAATTTGTGCTTGACGCTGATGCCCCGGTAATGGCTCTTGTAAAAGGAACCTCAGCTTATGTAAATTCACCGATGAACCTTGAAATAACTTTCCTTGATGAATCAGCTATAACATCCTGCTCAGGTTATTACTCACCGACGGGACTAAGTTTTTCAGGATTCGAAATGACACCTTCCAAGGCTCATACTTATGTTTATACAGGCACAATCGCTGCTTCTTCGGTCGAAATATTCGACGGTAAAGTATATTTTGCGATAACTGACGCAGAAGGGAATACTCTAACAACTGACCAGTATCAGGTACAGTGGCTTGACGGTCAGACTGAGTTCATGGAAGATTTCGAATCAGGTCTCGGAAACTGGACGCTTGACGGGAACTGGGGGCTTGAAGAGGGAACTTATACATCAGCTATAAACGCACTTACTGAAAGTCCTTATGATGATTATCTCGAAGATGAAGTTACTTTCGCGCAGTGGGCGACACCGTTCGATCTTACCTCATTCCCGAGCGCAAAGATCACTTTCTGGACAAAATTTGATCTGGAGGATGACTTTGACTATATGTATTTTGAAGGATCAAAAGACGGCGGAACTACTTGGATAAGGATCAACACTTTCAATGGAGAAGGGATTGATTGGCACGAAGAAAAAGTATCAATGGATGCATTCTGCGGTTTTAACAATGTAACTTTCAGATTCGCATTTGAAAGCGACGGAGGATATCAGACAGAGGGTATGTATATTGACGATCTGTCTCTTGTGACTTACAATGTTGACCATGCAGCGCCTTCAATTCTAGCGGAAGATTACGCTCCCCTTTTCTATGAGGGTGTATTGGGAGATTATACGGTTCAGTCTGAAATAGTTGATTTCTCCGGTGTGGCTGCAACGGCTGTGGCTTACACTGTTGACGGAGGAGCAGAAGTAGTTGTTATGGGAACGAACACTACTGGCGATATGTACGAATTTGTTATTCCGACACAGCCTGCAGGTTCATTAGTTTCTTACACTGTAAGAGCTCAAGACGGTTCTCCTGACGCTAACATAGGCGAATCACCGGTTTACAGCTATGTTGCAGGCGATCACATGATCTACGATGACGGATATGTAAGCTTTCTTGATGAAGCTTTAGATAATAACGCATGGGCTGTTAAGTTTACTGTTCCGGGTTCCGACACAGAAACTTTGATGACCGGTAAGCTGTCGTATTTATTGCTGAGAAACTATCATGATCCGTCACATGTTTCTGCAACGATGAGAGTACATGTTTGGGCAGATGAAGCAGGACTTCCCGGTACAGAATTGATCTCTCTTGATGCTGAATCCGAAGCGCCTTCTTTCGCTAATGCGATGACAAGAGTTGACTTAAGATCATACGACCAGAGTGTAACCGGGGATTTCTGGGTAGGTGTTTCATCTCCTTACGGCTCTGTTTATATTACATATACAAATATGACTGATCATCCGGAATCAACTCCGTACGAAAGATCATATAATGGAAGCTGGAACGGTGTAGATGCTTGGACATGGACACAGTCGCCTCTTGACAACTTCCATTTCAGGGCAGTTCTTGACGGAGCATATGTAGGTATAGACGAAAATGAAAACATTCCGATGGTAACCGAACTTGCTCAGAACTATCCTAACCCGTTCAACCCGGCAACAACAATAAACTTCAATCTTGCAAAAGATGCAAAAGTTTCTCTGGTTGGTTACGATGTAATGGGAAGAAAGGTAGCTGATCTTGTTAACAAGAACATGGTAAGCGGTTCACACAAAGTATCGTTCGACGCTTCGAATCTCGTAAGCGGCGTTTATTACTACACTCTAAAAGCGGG
>JAQVNT010000207.1 GCA_028702975.1 Candidatus Delongbacteria bacterium | reverse complement strand
ACTGCCAGGAAAAGACATACGAAGAATTATTAGATTCATTAAAAGAAGCTTTGAAAGAAGCTCTTGAATTCAATCGCCATGACGCAATCGCAGCTGCAGGAAAGACATATAAAGAGCATCGGATCGCCATTACTTTATGAAGAAATCGATAATATGATTGCATATTATAAAAATTTTATTTATAATTTTCTAAATTGTTTTAGGAGGCTAATTTTGAAAAGTAGATATACAATTTTATTTTTAGAGATTCTATTGCTAATTTCACAATCTTTATACGGCAATGGATTAAATGAAAATTCAGATGATATGGGACGAATAGAGTATTATATCGAACAACAAAAAGTTTATGTAAAAATGATATTATTCGATAAGTCAAATGAATATGGGGAGTCATATTTAAATCTGTTATATAAGAGATGTAGCACAGAGTTAAAAGTTATTAATAGAATTGTACTTAGAGTGCAAACTGGAAATTATGACAAAAGTAAATATCTGCTTGATAAAGATAAATCTGTTTTGGAATATTTATCAGATATTTATATCTACGATTTAGAAACTCTGGCTAGATTGAGAAAAATTGCAATTTTTAGTAATGATTCTTATTTGATTCAAATAGTCACGCAAGCTGAACAGCCTTTAAACAGTATATATGAGAATCTTTTATATGCTAAGCAAATCATATATTCAGTGGATCGTTAGCAAGAATAATAATTTTGTAAAAATCGCTTTGTCATTCTTCTTCCTTTATCTTCTTCGCAAGTTCTTCAGTAACACCTTTGACTTGCATGAGTTCTTCGAGGGAAGCTTCTTTGATGCGTTTGAGCGAGCCGAATTTATTTAAAAGTTCTTTTCTTTTCGCGGGGCCGATGCCTTTAATGTTCTCCAGTTCGGAGGAGATCGATCTTCCTCGCAGGGTTTGGTGATATGTGATTGCGAACCTGTGGGATTCATCGCGAACCTGCTGAAGCAGTTTTAGGGCAGATGAAGTGCGCGGAATTATGATGGCTTCGCTCTTTTCGGGAACGAAGACTTCTTCAAGTCGCTTTGCGAGCCCGATGATCGGGATCCGGGATAAGTCCAGTTTTGCGAGTATCTCGACTGCGGACGAGAGCTGACCTTTTCCGCCGTCAACCATGATGAGGTCAGGCCAGACGGGATCGGGCTCCTCTTTGAGCGAGCTGTACCTGCGCTCGATCACTTCGCGCATAGAGGCGAAGTCGTCCACGCCTTCGACGGTACGGATCTTGAATCTGCGGTAGCCGGACTTATAGGGTTTTGCGTTCTTGAAAGTCACCATTGAGGCTACGGTCTCTTTTCCTGAAAAGTGCGAGATGTCGAAACATTCTATGATGTCCGGCACCTTGCTCAGGTTCAGATCGCGCATCAGTGATTTCAGGCTGCCCGGAGTAAAGTCGCGCTTCATTTTCTCAAGTTTGAGATCATTGAGCAGGAGCTGGGCGTTCTTCTGCGCGAGGAAAAGCAGTTTCGCCTTGTCGCCGATCGAGGCGGAAAGTATGTTCACTTTCTGTTCCGAGAGAACTTTGAGCCAGTCCTCGATGACCGCGTAATCTACAATGTCTGTGTTAAGTACGATTTCGGCCGGAACATCGTGCTGCGACATATCGTAATAAAGCTTAATGAACTCCTCAAGTACTTCCTCTTCGGTTTTCTGCCAGACGCCCTTCAGGAAAAAGTGGTTCCTCGCCACGAGCCTGCCGTTACGCAGCTTGAAAACCACGCAGCACGCATCGTTGTCTTCGATCTCGACTGCGAAATAGTCCCTCGGTGTGGATACGGCATTTTCGACCTTCTGCCTGAAAGTGAAATCGCTTACGGACTTAAGCGCGTCTCTGAATTCGGCTGCCTGCTCAAAATTCTTATTTTCCGCCGATTCCTTCATTTTAGTTTCGAGCATATCGGTAAGATCGTTTTCCTGCCCCGAAAAGAACGCGGCAATATTTTTTACCCTGTTCTTATAATCGCCGGCCTCTTTTTCGTCAACGCAGTAGCCTCCGCATATTCCTATCTGATAGTCTAAGCATATCCTGAACTTTTTATCACTTATCGCTTCAGGAGTAATGTTATGCCTGCAATTCCTTATTTTAAGCAGCTTTTTCAGTATTGAAAGGATCGCTCTGATCGTTCTTACATGCGTGAAAGGCCCGAGATACTTTGAACCATCCTTGTCAATGTTGCGAGTGATGAAAACCTGCGGGAAAAGTTCTTTTGTGATCTTGATGTACGGGAAAGATTTGTCATCCTTGAGGTCGATGTTGTACTTGGGCTTGTGCTGCTTGATCATATTAGCCTCAAGAAGAAGGGCTTCAAGCTCGTTGTCGGTTACAATATATTCAATGGAATCGATCTTTTTGACCAGAATTTCAGTTTTGAACTGCTCATGCTTCCCGATATTCATAAAATAGGATTTTACACGGTTCTTTAAGACCTTAGCCTTGCCGATATAGATTATCTTTCCGTCTTTGTTCCTGAAAAAATATACACCCGGTGAAGCGGGCAGGTTCGACAGAGTATTTTCGATTTTTTCGTTCATGACTGAATTATTCCGCCGCCGATAACTGTGTCATCCTTATAAATTACGCATGACTGACCGGGTGTAACGGCGAATACGGGTTTTTGAAAGACTGCCTTGAACAGACCGTTCTCTGTTTTTTCAAGAAGACATTCTACAGGCTGTGTATTATACCTGATCTTAGCGGTATAGTTTTCTCCGAAATCAGGTTCTTCAAGCCAGTTCGCGTCTGAGAAAGTCACGGTATTGTGCGAAAGTCCGTCCCTTACAGATATATAAACTTCATTTTTCGCAGGATCGGTTTTTGAAACATACATCGGTTCAACATATCCTCCGCCAAGGCCTTTTCTCTGTCCGACAGTGTAGAACGGATATCCTTCGTGCTTATTGACAGACTTTTCTCCGTCGTTGCGGATTATCCTGCCCGGTTTTATTTTCCTGAACTCTTCAAAATTATCGAGAAGGAATTTTTTATAATCGTCATCAGGGATGAAACAGATCTCCATGCTTTCCTTTTTCCTTGAAAAGTGATCCAAACCTTCCCGCGTACAGATCTCTCTTGCGTCATCCTTGACCATTTCGCCTAGAGGGAAAAGTATTCGGGGCATGAATTCTTTTTTCATAACATACAGAAAATAGCTCTGATCTTTCTTTTCGTCCATCCCGCGTTTTAGATGATAGCCTTTTTCGTCCTGAACTATCCGGGAGTAGTGTCCCATTGAAAGGAATTTACAATCGAGTTCATCTGCTTTTTCGAACAGCTTGTCCCATTTGATCACCGAATTGCACAAAACGCACGGATTAGGTGTTCTTCCTGCAAGATATTCCTTTCTGAAGTATTCGATCACTGTGCTTTTGAAATAGTCTCTAAGGTCATAGAAATGATGTTCTGCGCCAATATGTCTGCAAACTTCAACAGCGTCTGCGTATTTTTCTTCTGAATCCGAAGGGGAGAGCAGCATCGAGCAGCCGATCACTTCATACCCCTGTTCCTTCAGGATTATAGCTGACGCAGAGCTGTCCACTCCGCCGCTCATTCCGACCAGGACTTTTTTCAATTCATCATTTCCCGTAATCTTTTAACATTTTCGATCACTTTTGTAGCGGCGAACTCGATCTCTTCAAGCGTGTTGAAGCGCCCTACCGAGAAGCGGATCGAGCTCTGGGCTTCCTCGGGCGTTCTGCCGATAGCAAGTAGCACCCTTGACGGCGTGACCTGACCTGTCGAGCATGCAGAGCCTGTAGAAACGGCTATCCTTGCAAGGTCAAGTG
>JAQVNT010000206.1 GCA_028702975.1 Candidatus Delongbacteria bacterium | reverse complement strand
GACTGTCTGTCTAGAACAGTTAGTACATAAATGTCGTAATTAATGAATCTGTTACCTATATCCTTAAGGCTTTCATCTGAATAACATGTCCCTGCTTCATGAACAGGAGACGTTACTTTATCTTTTATTGCATTCAGCATTTCAATTCTGCCCATGATCCCTTCAAGCTTCCCTTCGATTATCAGAGGGAATGCTTTATATGGGTAGGACTCAAGACACCTTTCAAGTTCCGATACATCTGTACTGGCAGCATAAGCGACTTTAGGGTTCATAATAACCGATATCGGAAGATTCTGCCAGCTCTGGATATCGACCGGGGGTTTGATCTTATGATATTCATGCCCGTCCTGTACCAGAAGAGCCTCATAGAAATTCATTTTCGAGAACTTTTTCGCTACGGCCTGACTTATTATTATCCCGATCATGAGAGCCGGGACCAGTTCGAACTGATGTGTCATTTCAAAAACGATCAGTATGGATGTTATCGGTGCGTGAAGCAAAGCTCCGAGATAAGCGCTCATCCCGACAGCGGCAAGGACAATGTGGTCCGCAGGCGTCAGGGGCATCCAGATACCGGCGAAACCTCCTACGAAAAATCCGCAGAATGCGCCGATGAACAGCGACGGAGCGAATATTCCTCCGCAGCCGCCGAAACTGTAGCTCGCGAAAGTGGCTATCAGCTTCCCGGCTACAAGTATCCCTGCTATCTGCCAGCCGATCCTGTTGCTCATGGCGTCGGAAAGGTCCTGATACCCAAGTCCGAATATGCCTATCTTGTCAGTGCTAAAATAAACTGTTATACCAACGGCCCATGTTATAAGTCCGCCAAAAAGAGGCATGGTCCAGCCCGGCATTTTTTTCTGTTTCTTGAACTTATACCTGAACTCAAGAGTGTATTTCTGATAGAGTACTGCAAGATACGAAGAAGCCGCTGCCACGAAGGGTACTACCGCATAATGAAACCAGCTTATGTTCTCGATCGAGGGCAGCGAAAATGCCGGCTGCCTTCCAAGCGTAGCATACACGACGAACGCGCCGATTACTGAAGACAGCATAACCCTGCCCAGATATCGGTTATTGAGATCTCCGACTATCTCCTCGATCACAAAACTTATAGCGGCGAGCGGAGTGTTGAAAGCCGCGGCCAGACCTGCTGACGCGCCTATCAGGTTGGCGGCCCTTTTATTTCTGGGAGAGCCTCCGAGATATCCGTCAAGGTTAGACGCTATACTGCTGCCTATAAATACAGACGGTCCTTCTCTTCCCAGACTGTTCCCGCCGCCGATGCTCAGCGCTCCGGCAATGAATTTAATTATCGCAGGGCGAAGTTTGATGTTTCCCATCTCCTTCCAGTATGAAGATTTCACTTGGGGAATACCGCTTCCGGCCGCATCAGGACTTATTACAGAAAGTAATATTCCAACTGCCAGCGATGTCAATGAAATCAGTATAAGACTCGCTATCGCGAAATAGAGCTTTGATCCTTGAGCGAACTCGAGATATGTTACTGCGAATATCTTTTTTACCGCGAACATAAAAAACACTGCTGATAAGGCTGCCGATATACTCAGAATGAGAGTGACAACGATCTGCCTTGTATTCTCAGGTATCTTCTGAAGCATTGAGGCTGATATGTTTTTCAGGTTAAGCAAAAATTCCGTTCTATTAATTTATTATATCTACCAACTCTGTCCATGTCTCAGCTACGAATTCCGCTGTCGTTCTTTCCGCATCGTCGTTCCTGAAGCCTGTAAAAAGTATCGAGTGCATTCCTGACGATCTTGCTCCGAGAATATCCTTATCCTCTCTGTCCCCTATGTGCACCATATCCGATATCAGGCACCCGGCTTTCTCAGAAGCGAGCCTGAACGCCCTCTCATCGGGTTTTGAATAACCTGTCTCGTCGGAGAACACTCCGTAATGAAAACGATCAAGCAGATCATTCTTATCCAGAGCCTTTCTCAGCTCTCTTCCCGGCTCGAAACCTGTATCAGATATTATTATTATCTTATATTTCTCCGATAATTTCCTGATCGAATCAGCTATATCTGCTCTAAGATCAAAATATTTCTCCGTAATAAGGCTTTCGTTAAAACTCACAAGTTCAGAAAAATCCTGTTCGTCAAATGCTGTGCCTATAATTTTCTCGATATGCCTGAACATTTCCGGAGTAGTCGGAGTTCTCCTGTGATTATGCCATATATCTTCAAAGTGATCGTAGATCGACCTCATAAGTTTTTCAGAAGTCTCAAAAGTAATATCATATTTTCCGAATATACGCGATGAATGCTCCACTCTTTCCTGAAATATCTCTTCAGTGAAAGGATAAGGCGCTATGGTGTCCCAAAAATCTACAGTTACGGCTTTGATGTTCAATATGGCGATCCTCCTCATTAAATACAGACCCTAAATATATATAATTAATCTTAATCTATCAAGGATTACAATTAACTTGCAGAAATAATTGTTTTTGGCTAAATTTATTCAAAAAACGGATGCAGTTAAATGGCTTCAAAAATATTTCATGTCGGTATCGACCTCCACGGAACTCTCATCACCAATAAAGAATTTCTTTCCGAAGGCTCGGAAAAAGAGCTCAGGGAAGTAATCGAATCAAAACCAGATGACATAAAACTTTATATCTGTACCGGGAATGACCTTCCGTTCGTAAAACGAAAACTGGGTGATCTTGCCTCCCTTTTTGACGGAGCTGTACTGGAAACAGGCTGTGTGATCTCTGAAGATATGGAAAAGGAGGAAGTGATCGTTCCCGAGTCCATCGTTGAGCAGATCAAAGCCCTCGAAAATACTCTTATAGACTGTGATTATCCCGAGATATATAAGTTCGCAAGAAGACTCTCTACCATAAGTATGTTCACGAAATACGATAACAGCCTTGAAGACTTTTTTCAGAAGATCAGCAGTGAGCTTAAATACATAGATTTCGCAAGAGTTACCCGTTCGAGCGTCGCTGTGGATATTATACCCGCTAAGAGGGACAAATTCAACGGAATAGAATATTTCGGCAAGGGCAGCGGCGTTTTTGTTTCCGTGGCTGATTCTTTAAACGATCTTGAGTGGCTTAAGAAATCAGACATTTCATACATGCCCGGAAACGCCGACCCTGTAACTGTCAGTCTGCTTGAGAAATCAAAACAAAGAGAATCTCTCGGGTCGTCATTGAATAACAAAAGCCTGTACATAAGCGGCAGAACTGAAACTTTCGGTGTTATTGATATATTGAGAAATCTTTTTGATAACTACAGATCGTTCTGATCCAGCATTGAATTGGCCGCTTCCAGATCGATCCTTTTGTCGCTGATATAAATATTCATATCGTCAATAAGGTCTTTTTTTATGAGCCCGACAAGTTTTTCCTGCCTGAATACCGAGCCGTGAAGTACTACGAAAGGAGCTTTTCTACCGATATGTTCCGAGCAGTTCCTGACAAGCCCGATAAGCTCGGTGGCTCCGCTCTCGACTATTTCGCCGGCAACTTTACATCCGTTTTCGGCAGCCGTAAAAACCAGCTCGGACGCGGAAGAAATAACTGACCTCGGATCACCTTTGTAAATTATATCAAAAATATCTTCCGTTCTCTGAACACCGAAATGCTCTCTGACCATTTCTTCAAGAACAGATCCCTGTCCGTAATGATAATGCGATCTGAGCGCTGCTTTAACAGCCTCTTTTCCGAACCAGAATCCGGAACCGGCGTCATCTATCAGATATCCGAATCCTCCTGTCCTGAAAAGATCTCCTTTCTGATCTTTACCATAGCATATACTTCCCGTTCCGGATATGAGGAGAAGGCCCGGTTTGTCGGCAAAATAAACATTG
>JAQVNT010000205.1 GCA_028702975.1 Candidatus Delongbacteria bacterium | reverse complement strand
CTAACGGCTACAGGACCGGCTTGTTCACCTCGCCGCACATCCAGAGGTTCAATGAGAGGATCAGGATTGATAACGAGGAGATAAGCGATGCTGACATGACAGAGTACATCAGCTTTTTCAAGGAGGGTATCGAGAAGTTCAACTGCACTTTCTTTGAGGCTAACACAGCCATAGCGGTCAAATATTTTATCGATAAGAAAACAGACATTGCCGTTATTGAGACCGGGCTGGGGGGAAGGCTCGACTCGACCAACATTTTAAATCCGCTGGTTTCTGTCATAACAGGTATCGATCTCGATCACCAGAAGCAGCTCGGGAATTCCATTGTGGAAATAGCGCGTGAGAAAGCCGGGATAATAAAGTCGGGTGTTCCGGTAGTGGTCAATACTGATAAAAGGTCTGTCCACCGGCTTTTCAGTAGAGCTGCAGAAAAGAAAGGTTCACAGATCATTTTTACGGATAAGGAAAAATTCGGTTTCAAGTATGAAGATACCGGACTGACCATGGACTTTCATTTTAACGGAGTTCCCTTACATTCGAAAGTGGATCTGAAAGGAAGATATCAGAAGGAGAATCTGAGGACCGCAGTAACTGCTCTGAAGGTGATTTCGCGCAAAATAAAGCTCGATCCTCAAAAAATCAATTCAGCTCTTTCAACCGTATCGGTTAAAGGAAGAATGGAGACTGTCTCGCAGGAACCTTTCGTGATGATAGACGCCGCACACAATATGCAGGGCCTCAGGGCTCTTAAAAAAGAGCTTGAGAATTTTAGTCGCGGGAGAATACATCTGATATTCGGTACTGTAAGGGATAAAGATCATGAAAAGATCATCAGGATGGTATCGGGATTTGACGCCAGGAAATATTTCACTCAGGCGGACAATAAAAGAGCTCTCGATATAGAAACCGTCAAAAACATTAAAAATCTTAAAATTGACATAGATGCAGGATTTTTTAAGGATCCGGCCGAAGCATACAGCGAGGCTGTGAAAAATTATCGCGCCGGAGATATGATAGTGATCACGGGATCGCATTATCTAATCGGCGATATGCTGGATAAAATTAAATTAAAATTAAATTAAAATAAGGATACACCATGGAAGAAGTACAGAGATACGATCTCAAAACACTGAAAAGCATGACCGTGAGGGAACTTACGGAAATAGCTATCAAACTCGGAATAGAGGACTACGCGACTCTGTTAAAGCAGGAACTGATATTCAAGATCCTTGAGGGCAACACTCAGGAAGAGGAAATGCTGGAAGGCGACGGGCTTTTGGAGATAATCGCTTTGGACAAGGACAACAAGTACGGTTTTTTAAGGTCGCCCAACACGAACTATCAGCAGGGGAAGAACGATATTTATGTTTCTCCCGCGCAGATAAAGAAGTTCGGGCTCAGAACAGGGCATTATGTCAGCGGTCAGATAAGAGCTCCAAAGGAAGGTGAAAAATATTTCGCGCTTCTGAAGATCGATTCCGTGAACGATGCCGATCCCGAATATATCAAGAAGATCATAATGTTCGAGAACCTCACGCCGCTACATCCGAACGACAGGTTCAAGCTCGAGAATAAAAAATTCGGCTATGAGAACGAGACATTAAGAATACTCGATCTGTTCTCGCCTTTAGGAAAAGGGCAGAGGGCTCTCATTGTTTCTCCGCCGAAGGCCGGTAAAACAACTATCATGCGCCAGATAGCCAACGCGATAGCTGAAAATCATCCCGATGCGAAGATAATGATGCTGCTGGTCGATGAAAGACCGGAAGAGGTTACAGAGATGCAGAGGAGCATTAAAGGCGAAGTGATATTCTCGACCTTTGACGAGAAACCCGAAAAGCACATCTCAGTTGCCCGCATGGTGCTCGACAAAGCAAAAAGGGAAGTCGAGTACGGCAAGGATGTCGTGATCCTGCTGGACAGTATCACCAGGCTGGCGAGAGCGTATAACGCCGCCGCGCCGCACAGCGGCAGGATTCTTTCCGGCGGTGTGGACGCGAACGCGCTTTACGAACCCAAGCGGTTCTACGGCGCCGCGAGGAACATTGAGGAGGGCGGAAGCCTGACGATAATAGCGACGGCGCTTGTTGACACAGGCAGCAGGATGGACGAAGTGATCTTCGAGGAGTTCAAGGGAACAGGGAACCTGGAGCTCGTTCTGGACAGAAGGCTCGCCGAGATGAGAATATATCCCGCTATCGATATCAACAAATCAGGAACGAGAAAAGAGGAGCTGCTGCTTGAAACGCTCACTCTCAACAAGATCTGGATATTAAGAAAAATGCTCGCTCCGATGACGAATATAGAATCTATGAAATTCATGAAAGAGAAGATAAATCAGACAGACACGAATCAGGAGCTCTTCAAGATGATGACGAGCGGCGGGTCAATGTAAAAAAGGAGTGGATTTGGATCGATCAAAGAAATTCTGGCCCTATCTGATATTTCTGCTGATAACGGTATCGCTTTTCTATGAATTTCTGTTCACTAACGGAGTTCTGTTCAGCTCCGACCAGCTGGAAAGCGGGATATTTTTCAGAAAATTCTATTCCGAATTCGTGAAGGAATTTTGGGAAATACCTTTGTGGGACAGATTTATATCCTGCGGCCTGCCTTTTGTTGACGCAACTCACGGCGACACTTTTTATCCGGCGGCTGTTCTGCAGTTCTTTCTGCCAATGCACAAGGCTCTTGGATTAAAACTGGTTCTCCATGTTTTCCTCTCAGGCGCGTTCATGTTCATTTTTTTAAAAAATTACGGCCTGAGGAAAATAACAGCTTTCGCCGGATCCGTGGCGTACATGACCGCCCCGATGATCGTTACGCTCGTTTATCCCGGGCACGACGCCAAGATGTATGTCGCCGCTCTGCTTCCGCTGGGATTCAATTTTCTGTACAAGGGGATAGAAGGCGGAAATTATAGGAATTATCTTTATTTCGGCGCCGTTACGGGATTCATGATCCTGTCGTCGCATCTGCAGACTACATACTTTGCGCTGTGGCTGTATTTTCTGTACACTGTTTACAGGATCATCTCCGATCAATTGATTAAAAAGCAGACCGTGAAAGCAGTTTCGGGTTTCGGGCTTTTCTGGTCAGGAATAATCCTTGCTCTCATGATCGGCGCAGTGCAGCTCATACCTCCGTATATGTACACAAAGGAATTCTCAATAAGAGGAACTGAAGCCAAGACCTCATTCAGCCACGCTGTCTCATGGGGTATCCATCCCGAAGAAGCGATGTCTCTGGTCGTTCCTGAATTCAGCGGCGAGAACCGTATGTCACACGCACAGACTTATGAAGAGCAGAAGAAAATATCGGATGAGGGAGGTAATTCCTACTGGGGAAGGAATCCGTTCAAGCTCAACAGCGAATACTCGGGCGTGATAATCATATTTTTATCCCTTCTCGCACTGATCTTCTACAAAGGCCGAAAAAGGAAAGATGTCATATTCTTTTTCTCCTTCGGTGTCTTTACTGTTCTGTACTCGCTGGTTGACCACACTCCCGTTTTCAAACTCGCCTATACTCTCATACCGGGCGTAAAAATGTTCAGGGGACAGGGGATGATACTTTTCCTTCTGACTTTTACTCTTTCGGTGATGTCTGCCGTAATGCTCGACTATATTATTTCGGTCAAAGAAGAGAATAAGCAGCATAAAATAGTTAAATTCCTGATAATTGCCGTGCCTGTGATTTTTGCTGCGGGAATGATAAAATCCTTCGCACTTTCGGGTATGCTTGACCTTTACGGATCAGTATTTGAACCACCGAGAATGCCTTCGGAGTCATATATCGGCGTGATAAGGAACGGTATAGTCGCGGGAGTATTTCTCATCTCACTTTCACTCACTG
>JAQVNT010000204.1 GCA_028702975.1 Candidatus Delongbacteria bacterium | reverse complement strand
TCCTGTCCCCGTAGAGCTGGGTAATGGCTTTGATATACGGCGTCTCTCCGCAGCCGGCGCATGCGCCGGAAAATTCGAAGAGCGGACGCGCGAACTGCGACGATTTTACATTCGTGAATTTGTCCGTCAGATGATCTTTATAAGTAACATTTTTGCTTATTATATTCCATCTCTCTTTCTCGGCTTCCTGAGTGCCTAGAGGCTTCATCACAAGGGCTTTGCCCTTTGGTGCCGGACAAACATCGGCGCAGTTTCCGCAGCCGGTACAGTCAAGCACGCTCACCTGTATCCTGAACTTCAGTCCGTCGAATTCCTTACCTATAGCCTTTAATGTCTCGGTTCCTTCAGGAAGTTTCTTTTCCTCATCCGCATTAATCAAGAACGGCCTGATAACTGCGTGCGGACAAACATATGCGCACTGGTTACACTGGATGCAGTTCGCGCTTATCCACTCGGGAACATTTACCGCGACGCCTCTCTTTTCGAATTCCGTAGTTCCAGCGGGGAAAGTCCCGTCCTCTCTGCCTAAGAAAGCACTGACCGGAAGATCGTCGCCGTTCTGGGCATTCATAACATCGCAGACATTTGCTATAAAGTCCGGACGACTACCGCCTCTGTTCGCTTTAAAGCCGCTGCTTTCTATCTTTTTCCATTCGGCAGGAACATCCACTTTTACTATCTTTCCGCCGCCCATTTCAACAGCCTTATAGTTCATGTTGACGACTTCCTCGCCTTTCTTGCCGAAATTCTTCAGTACATGCTTTTTCATATGTTCAAGCGCGAGGTCATAAGGGATAACTTCTGATATTTTGAAGAATGCAGCCTGCATTACCGTGTTGATCCTGTTCCCGAGACCGATATCTTCAGCTATCTCCGTCGCATTAATGATATAGAAATTTATCTCTTTTTCTGCCAGATATTTTTTCATGCTGTCTGGAAGTCTCTTCTTCGTTTCCTCTACATCCCAGATAGAATTGAGCAGGAACGCCCCGCCTTTTTTCAGCCCTTTGAGCACATCGTACTGGTTAATATACGCGGGAACATGGCAGGCTACGAAGTCAGGAGAATTGACAAGATAGGGACTTCTGATGGGATTGTCGCCGAACCTCAGATGAGATGCCGTAAAACCGCCTGATTTCTTTGAATCATATGCGAAATATGCCTGACAGTATTTTTCAGTAGTTTCTCCGATGATCTTGATGGAGTTTTTGTTGGCGCCTACAGTCCCGTCAGACCCCAGTCCGAAGAATTTGGCCGCGAACAGGCCCTTTCTGTCAACTTCAACATGCTCGTCAAGAGGAAGCGATTTGAAACTTACATCGTCAACAATACCGATCGTAAATCCGTCCTTAGGTTCGTTCATCTCAAGGTTCTTGAACACAGCCGCGATCTGGTCGGGTGTTGTGTCTTTTGATGAAAGTCCGTACCTTCCTCCCACGATCAGAGGCTGAACTTTTTCGTCGTAGAATACGGATTTAATGTCGAGATACAATGGTTCGCCCGTTGCCCCGGGTTCTTTAGTCCTGTCAAGTACGGCTATCCTTTTTACTGTGCCCGGAAAAACTTTCTTAAAATATTTATTCGAGAAAGGCCTGTAAAGATGGACTGATATGAGACCTGTCTTTTTCCCTGTTGAATTCAGATAATCTACTGTTTCTTTTACAGTTTCCGTAACTGATCCCATTGCAACTATGATATTCTCTGCATCAGAAGCGCCGTAATATGTGAAAGGATGATATTCTCTTCCTGTTTTTTTGCTGATCTCTTTCATGTATTCTTCAACAACATCAGGTATAGAATCGTACAGGTTATTCGTTATCTCTCTTGTCTGGAAATAGATGTCGGGATTCTGAGCCGTTCCTCTTGTGACCGGATGCTCGGGATTTAATGCGTTGTCCCTGAACTTCTGAAGCGCTTCTTTATCGATCATGCCTTCAAGATCGTTATTCTCGAAATACTGTACTTTCTGTATCTCGTGCGAAGTTCTGAAACCGTCAAAGAAATGGACGAAGGGTATCCTTGACTTTATGGCTGTAAGATGAGCCACAGCCGCAAGATCCATTATTTCCTGAACGCTTCCTGTCGCCAAAAAAGCGAACCCTGTCTGCCTTGCGCTCATAACATCGCTGTGGTCGCCGAAGATCGACAGAGCCTGCGCCGCAAGGCTTCTCGCGCTCACATGGAATACGGCCGGGAGAAGTTCTCCGGCTATTTTATACATATTCGGTATCATAAGTAAAAGACCCTGTGACGCCGTATATGTGGTCGTCAGCGCTCCGGCCTGCAGCGATCCGTGAACAGCTCCCGCCGCTCCGGCCTCTGACTGCATTTCGGCCACTCTGACCGTCTCGCCGAAAATATTCTTTCTTCCGTTGGCCGACCACTCGTCAACGAATTCCGCCATGTTGGACGACGGTGTAATAGGGTAGATCGCGGCTACCTCACTGAACATATACGCTACATGTGCGGCCGCCGTATTTCCGTCGCAGGTCATAAACTTTTTCTCAGCCATACTTTACTCCTTTTTATGCAATATTTTAATTCCCTGAAAAGCTTAATTTTAAAGCAGTGAGAAAATATCCTTTTTCTTATGTTTTTGCAAGTTATTTTTTATTTAGAAAAGATCCTATTATCTGGTTCTGAGCAGATAATTAGTGTCGTTTCCGATATATCTCGGCTGGCCTGTGGAAAGTATCACACCGAGCCAGAAATCGCCCTCGGGATCTACCTTTTTCCTTTTGCCTGTGACCGAGCTTAACGGGACATGGGTGAACTTACCGTTCCAGTAACCGATGAGCATTTCCGTTTTCCCCGCCATTCCTGCGTGCACAGCGTTTTGGGCCAGGTTAGAGCAGAACAGGGAATCGATCGGGATCGGGGGAAGCGATCTTATCATGTAGCTCGGATCGATGTATTTGATCGTATATTCAAAATCCAGCCTGTCGAAATCCTCTTTTATCCTGTCTTTGATGTAGAGACCGATATCAGAGTGAATTACATTGCCCGAAATGTCATGTTCGATATGATCGCGCCTGAACAGTTCCTGGCCGGCTCCTTCGGCGACCACAATGACAGCGTGCTTCTTTTCCTCCAGCCTCGTTCTCACAAGGTTCAGCAGACCTCTTTCACCCTCCATTTCGAAGGGTATTTCCGGAATAAGCACGAAATTAGCGTCGCCTGAAGCGATCGAGGCGGCCGCGGTAATGTAGCCTGAATCCCGCCCCATCAGTTTGACTATGCCTATGCCGTTATATGCGCCTTTAGCTTCAACATGAGCCGCATTTATCGCCTCCACGGCCGAAGAGAAAGCGGTCTGGTATCCGAATGTGTGGTCAACAAAAACAATATCGTTGTCTATCGTCTTGGGGATGCCTATGACCGAAATGTCTGCCCCTCTTCTTTCGATCTCCCTGCTTATTTCCATGGCTCCCTTCATCGTCCCGTCCCCGCCTATCGTAAAAAGGATAGATATGCCCAGTTCCTCCAATTGGTCCACAATAAGCCCGGTGTCCTGCTGCCCTCTTGACGAACCGAGTATCGTCCCGCCTTTGAGGTGAATGTCCTCGACCGCCGCGGGGTCAAGCTTGACAGGAGGAATTCCGTTAGCTTTCACCATGCCTCTGAAGCCGTATCTGAAACCGTAAACTGTTCTGCATTTGTACCAGTAATGAAGTTCGTTGACTATCCCGCGTATTACATTATTAATTCCCGGGCAGAGGCCCCCGCACGTAACTATACCGCATGAGATCTTTGACGGATCGAAATGCAGCGCATCTCTTACTCCCGCCAGCTCGAAGGACGGTATTTTATCGAAATTCTCAATATGCTGTCTGACGAATTTTTTTGACGGGTCGAAGATCACTC
>JAQVNT010000203.1 GCA_028702975.1 Candidatus Delongbacteria bacterium | reverse complement strand
ACAGTTCATCGTAACAATTAAACCTGAGGGCTTAAAATGACAGACAGAACGACCTATTCAAATCCGCTGATCGAGAGATATTCATCAAAGGAAATGAGCTACTTATTCAGTCCGGAATTCAAATTCAGGACATGGAGAAAACTGTGGATCGCTCTTGCCGAGGCTGAAAAGGAACTCGGTCTTAATATCACTCAGGAACAGATAAACGAACTAAAAAATAATGCCGATAATATAAACTATGAAGAAGCCGAGGCGCGGGAAAAGGTAGTCAGGCACGACGTTATGAGTCATGTTCATGCATACGGACTTCAGTGCTCAAAAGCTAAGGGGATAATCCATCTCGGGGCAACTTCTGCCTATGTCGGCGATAATACAGATCTGATCCAGTATAAAGAAGCACTTAAAGTCCTGAAGAGCAAGCTCGTTTCTCTTCTCGGCAGGATGAAAGATTTCGCTCTAAAGGAAAAAAACAGACCGACGCTCGGTTTCACCCACTATCAGGCAGCTCAGATTACGACGGTCGGAAAGCGAGCCTGTCTCTGGATGAACGAATTCGTTCTCGACCTTGAGGAAATGAATTTTTGCCTCGACACTTTGAGGTTCAGAGGCGTCAAGGGGACTACGGGAACGCAGGCATCCTTCATGGAGCTTTTCGACAACGATGAAGAGAAAGTCAAGAAGCTTGACGATCTTGTGACAGGAAAGATGGGGTTCGACAAAAAATTTATTATTACCGGTCAGACCTACACAAGAAAGCTCGACTCGAGGATAATGGGTGCGCTGTCGTCTCTGGCTCAGTCGGCTCACAAGACCACCAATGATATCAGGCTGCTCCAGAACCTGAAAGAGATAGAGGAGCCGTTCGAGAAGAGCCAGATCGGCTCGTCCGCGATGGCGTACAAGCGGAACCCGATGCGCTCGGAAAGGGTAGCTTCGCTCTCCAAGTATATAATGTCGCTATATTCATCGACAGCAATGACTTCAGCAACCCAGTGGTTCGAGCGCACGCTGGACGACAGCGCCAACAAGCGGCTCGCGCTTCCTGAAGCTTTCCTCGCAGCAGACGCTGTTCTTATTATATTGAACAATATCTTCGACGGGCTTGTGGTTTATCCGAAACAGATCGAAAAGCGCTTAAGATCAGAGATCCCTTTCATGGCAACAGAGAATATAATAATGAACGCGGTAAAGAAAGGCGGCGACAGGCAGGAGCTTCATGAACGGATCAGAGAACTTTCGATGGAGGCGGGCAGGAACGTCAAGGAATTAGGGCTGGAGAATAATCTTCTGGAGCTCATCGCCGCGGACAAAGCTTTCGCGATGGGTATGGACGAACTTAAAAGAATGACAGACCCTTCTCTCTATGTAGGCAGAGCACCGGGACAGGTCATTGAATTCATTGAGAATATAGTCGATCCGCTGATAAAAGACCTTGGGTCTCAGCCTCAGAATTTTGAGCTTAAAGTCTAGCTAAAAATATGCCTGTCTGTTTTTCGGTTCTGTAATTGTCGAAAGAGATATTAAATACAGAATATGCCAATCTGGCTCTATGTGCTTTGTGGAATTCAGACCGTTTTGAGCAGGTTAATGCATGAAAATTTGTAATTTTTTATTTGTGAATAACCGTTGAATAACATAAATTCAATGAAATGCAGAACACAACAGGTTGTGTCTGAAAATGGCGACAACAACAATATATTGTGTTTTTGAAAAAAATAATACTTAAGCAGAAAAGGTAACATTAATGTCCTTTGTTCATCTTCACAACCACTCACACTATTCCATCCTGGACGGACTTTCAAAACCAAAAGATATGGTAAAGAGAGCAAAAGAATTCGGACAGAAAGCGATGGCTATTACAGATCACGGGAATATGATGGGCGCGATCGATTTCTACCAGGAGGCTGTCAAGGCGAAAGTTAAACCGATAATCGGCTGCGAGTTTTATATCGTAAATGATATGACCGTTAAAGATAAAAATGAAAGAAAACACCATCTGGTCCTCATCGCCAAAAATAAGGCAGGATATAAAAATCTTCTTACGCTGACAACTGAAGCCAATTTAAAAGGATTTTATTCGAAACCGAGGATCGATCATAATATTCTCAAAGAAAATTCTGAGGGACTTATTGCGTTAACAGCCTGTATAGCAGGTGAAGTTCCGTCTGCGGTTATAGAAGGAGATTTGAAGAAAGCCAGAAGTTCAGCTCTCTGGTATAAGGGAGTTTTCGGTAAAGAGAATTTCTATCTGGAACTTCAGCATCATCCCGATATAAAGGAGCAGGAAAAAGCGAACAGGGGACTTATAAAACTTGCTGAAGAACTTGATATAGGCCTTGTTGCGACGAATGATTCGCATTATGTCAGAAAAGAGGATGCTGTAATTCAGGACGCTCTAATCTGTATTAATACCAACAGGCAGATAAGCGAAAGAGACGGCAGGATGTGTATGCTCGACGGGGATTATTCGATCCTTTCGACAGAGGAGATGGAAAAACATTTCAAGGATATACCTGAAGCTCTTTCAAATACGGTAAAAATCGCTGATATGTGTGATCTGGAGATCGAATTCGGGCAGAAACTTCTTCCGAAGTTCGAATGCCCCGGGAATTATACTGAAGATGATTTTCTTAAAATGTTATGCGGAAGAGGTCTTGAATCGAGATACGGCATAATCAGGAACGGTAACGATATAACCCTTAAAAAAGGGTATGAGAAGGATCTGCCACTGCCCGTTCAGGATATAATCGACAGCCTGGATTTTGAACTTGAGACAGTTAGTAAAATGGGTTTTCCGGGTTATTTTCTGATCGTTCAGGATTTTGTGAACTGGGCAAAGGAGAATGGAGTATTGGTGGGTCCCGGAAGGGGATCGGCAGCCGGCTCGTTAATTTCTTTTCTGACGGGAATAACTAATATCGATCCGCTGAAATACGGCCTGCTTTTTGAGAGATTTCTAAATCCCGACAGGATATCCATGCCTGATATTGATATAGATTTTCAGGACGATAAAAGAGAGAATGTTCTTGATTATGTCAGGAATAAATACGGCGAAAGTAATGTCGTTCAGGTAGTAACTTATCAGACGATGGGAGCAAAAAACTCAATCCGGGATATCGGAAGGGTCATGAATGTTCCTCTTGATGATGTAAATAAAATATGCAATCTGATCTCAGGCAGGCCGGGAACGACTATCGAAGCTTCTCTCAAGGAGAGGGAATTCAAAAAATTCTATGAGGACAATCCTCAGTTCAAGGATCTGATTGAAATGGCGAACAGGATAGAGGGGACAATAAGGGGAACCGGTACTCACGCCTGCGCAGTAATCATAAGCGGGTCGCCGGTCTCAGAAACTGTTCCGCTTCAGTACCCTCCCAGGGAGAAAGAAACTGTAATTACCCAGTATGAAGGTACACAGCTTGACAAAATAGGTCTTTTGAAGATGGATTTTCTGGGCATCAGAAATTTAACTATTATAGCTCAGGCTGTTGATTTCATAAAAAAATACAAAAGCGTCGAGGTGGACATTGAGAATATACCTTTCAATGATAAAAAGACTTTCAGATTGTATACAAAAGGGCTGACGAACGGAGTGTTCCAGTTCGAGTCAGACGGAATGAAAAAGTACCTGAAAGATCTCAAACCCAACCGTTTTGAGGACCTTGTGGCTATGAACGCACTGTACAGGCCGGGTCCGATGCAGTATATACCTGATTTTATTGACAGAAAGCACGGGAGGAAACCGATAGAATATGACCATCCTCTGATGGAGAAATATCTTAAAGATACATACGGGATCACTGGTTATCAGGAGCAGGTCATGCTTCTTTCCAGAGAGCTTGCTGGTTTTACAAGAGGCGAATCCGAC
>JAQVNT010000011.1 GCA_028702975.1 Candidatus Delongbacteria bacterium | reverse complement strand
ATACTGCCCAGAGTTCACGGCTCGGCACTTTTTACAAGAGGCGAAACGCAGAGTTTGGGCGTCTGTACGCTCGGAGGAGATTCCGACACTCAGACAGTCGAGAACATCTATGAAAATGAAGAGCAGAAATTTTATCTTCACTACAACTTCCCTCCTTTCTCTGTTGGCGAAGTAAAAAGAATTACAGGCGTTTCGAGAAGAGAGATAGGCCACGGAAATCTGGCGGAAAGATCTTTCAAACCTGTTCTGCCCGCTGAAGAGGACTTCCCCTACACGATCAGACTGGTGTCCGAGATACTTGAATCCAACGGTTCGTCTTCTATGGCGTCAGTATGTTCGAACTCGATGGCTATGATGGCCGCGGGAGTTCCCGTCAAAAAGCAGGTCGCAGGAATTGCGATGGGTCTGATAAAAGAAGGCGATGACGTCGTTATTCTTTCCGACATACTCGGAGATGAGGACCACCTCGGCGATATGGACTTTAAAGTAACAGGAACGGAAGACGGTATCTGCGCGTATCAGATGGACATCAAGATACAGGGTATCTCGATCGACATTATGAAAAGAGCGCTCGAACAGGCTAAACAGGGCAGAAAACACATTCTGGGGATCATGAACGAGGCGATATCCAGCCCGAGGCCTGAGCTTTCCGAACACGCTCCGAGGATCCTTAATTTCAAGATCGCGGCCGATGAGATCGGTCTGTTCGTGGGACCTGGCGGAAAGAACATTAAGGGAATTATCGCCGAATTCGGCGTTAAGATCGATGTTGACGACAACGGTTTTATAAAGATCCTTTCCGACGGTGAGAACGGCGAAGCCGCGCTCAAACATATACAGACTATGTTCGCAAAACCTGAAGTCGGCGCGGTCTATGAAGGCGTCGTCAGAGGCGTGAAACCTTTCGGCGTTTTCGTCGAGATCATGCCCAGGACTGAAGGCCTTGTACATGTTTCGGAACTTTCACTCGAAAGGATCGATAATGTAGAAGCTCATTTTAAAATGGGCGACAAAATGAAAGTAAAATATATCGGAACGGATAAAGAGGGCAGGATCAAGCTGGTTAGAAAAGAACTTCTGAAAGCTGAAGCCGAAAAGAACGCAGAATAACGATCCGCAGATAATTGATATGTCACCGCAAATAATTTAAGGCGAAGCGGAATGGATGAACCGAACACGATAAGAAAATTACGCGCAATAATGTTCTCCGACATCGTCGGATATACAAAGATGATGCAGAATAATGAGTCTGAATCTCTTAAGCTGCTCCAGAAGCACAAGGATATCGTCACCGAGATCTCTGCCAAATACGGCGGAAAG
Organism: Candidatus Delongbacteria bacterium; assembly: GCA_028702975.1. Classification (GTDB taxonomy): domain Bacteria; phylum UBA4055; class UBA4055; order UBA4055; family UBA4055; genus UBA4055. Next base: position 14,168 of record JAQVNT010000011.1, on the reverse strand, counting down.
ATTATCAAGCATATCGGGGACGAGATACTTGTGGAGTCGGAAAGTGCTGTCATGCTTGTGTATTGCGCCAAAGAACTTCAAAAGTATTTTGCCGACAGGAACGCCACCGTACCGAAATCGAGGGAACTGTCTGTCAGGATCGGCATACACATAGGCGATGTGATAGTAAAAGACGACGACATTTTCGGCGACGGGGTGAATATAGCTTCCAGGATAAGGCCTCTCGCACAGCCGGGAAGTATTGTCATAACTCACTCGGTACTGATACTTCTGGGAAATCAGGACGACATTAAATGCGAACTGATAGGAAATAAAAGGCTTAAGAACATTAAAGAAAAAGTTAAGGTCTATGAAGTCCTTACAGGCTCAGAAAAAGGCACTTTACGGGCCGGAAAATCCACAGGAAAAAGCATGGACATGGACACGCTTCTCAAATTCGTCCTTCCGGTTTTCGGTTCAGTACTTTTTCTCATCCTTCTGCTTTTCCTGTTCTTTTTCGACCATTTTACCGACTTTGAGGAACATTTTCTGAGATCTGAATTTTCTGCGGCCAGAGAGATCACGAAAGACTTGAAAAGCGAAAAGAACATAAAATCCAATTATTTCAACATTATGTCGGCCGGTACCGAAGAAGGCAGGGAAATACATTCCTACTACTCAGGAATGTATTCAAAAGATCCTGACGACCCGAAAAAAGCTTTATACCTTGCAATGTCGTACTTCAGGTTTTATTCAGACAGAAATCAGCTCGACAGCTCATACATTCTTTTAAAAAAGGCATCAAATTCCGGACTTAAAAGTTTATACCTTAACCTTATGAGCATTGATCTTTTCAGCGATCTCAATATTAAAACTGCCTGTGAAGAAACGGCGGCCCGGCTGGCTGAAGAATATCCTGACGATCCGTTAAGCTGCGTAAAATGCGGAGATGTGTATCGGGCTGTACTTAATGACAACGGGAAAGCGGCGGAGCGGTACAGGAGGGCTATCGACATATATCCTGAAACAGCCGCAGCTTACAACGGTCTTGCTCAGATAGAGTTCTCTCTTTCCAATATCGAACGGGCAAGATCCCTGTCGGATTCGGCTCTAATGATAAATTCCGAAGCGCAGACTTCTGCTGTTACGGCGATAGAGATAAGAAAAAGCCTCTCGGATTTTTCAGGCGCCAGGGAGATTTTGAATAAACTGCCCGATAATTCGATAAGGAAATATACGGAATCTGCAAACATATCTCTTCTTGAGAATGATCCGTCTGCGGCTCTGGGCCATATAAACAGCGGACTGGAGGTGTTCCCAAACAGGACCGAGCTTGCGAAAATGCAGAAAGACATACAGAAAATGATACTTATTTCTGATTCGATCCAGCAGAAGGAGACCTCGATTTCAAGAACAAAGAGTAAAATGTATGATTCATGGACTGAAGCAAGCCAGGTTTCACTCAGAGAGCAGAAACCGCTTATAGTCGCAGCTCTCGACGGGCAGGAACTCAGATCCAAATATATTGAGCACGCCCTTCTTCATAAAGATGTCATCAGGGAATCGGGCGATGTTATCCTTCTAAGGCTTTTCAGACATAAGGATGCCGCACTGCTCAGATCGCTCGGAGTAAATGTATTTCCTTCACTTGTGTGGGCTGATCAGAATAAAGAAGAGATCAAATCGTTCAAAAACATTCTTGGGAATGTGACAGATGCAGGCGTAATTGCTTCATTTATAAAAGAATCTTCACTTTTGAACAAAAGAATGGTCTCGATGATCAGGGAAACAGAAACGAACAAAGTGAAGAACGCCAGGAACTTCTCACATGCGGAAGAACTCGCCCTTGAATATGAAATGCCGATTATCTTAGTAATGTCGGATTCAAGATCACAGGACTCTCAGAATTATCTTAAACATACGATCTTTAACCCCGCGTTCATGAAAAATTACAGGAATATGATATTCTTATCTGTTGAAGACGCGGAGAGATCGGAACTTCCAAAAAAATTCGAAATAAAAAGTTTTCCAGCCGTACTCTTTTTTGACGAGGACATTAACCTTATCTCGGTAAAATACGGTGTTCTGCCTCAGAAAGTACTTGAAAAGGAGATCTCAAAGATCAAACTTTTCAGAAAAAGAAGAGACATTCTTAAAGAAGAGATCAACTGGATATACAATACTAAAGAGGCTGTTTCTTATTCGAGCACCCTCTCAAAACCCGTACTGGCTTATCTGTGCGATCCGTCTGCGTACGGATTTATTCCTGAGGAAAATATTTTCAGCGATTACAACATGATCAAAAAGATCAATTCTGACTACATACCTCTTTTCATCAGAAAGGATTCCGAGGGATACAATCAGTTTTTTAAAGATATTGACGCCCCGAGGCTTGCGGTCATGAACTCATTCGGAGATGTGCTTTACGATTTTCATGTACCTTCAGACAAAGAAATGTTCGGGTCTTTTCTGGATATAAGAACCATGTCGGATCTCTACATAGGACTGGGCTCAGGCGAATTCGGTAATTTCATTAAAAACTATGAAACCTACAGATCTTTAATGGCGAACCGCATGAAGATCTCTGCGGAAGGGGAAATTCTGAGTTTTGTTACGAATTATCCCTCTTTCCCATACTCAATGATCGACCTTGCGGAACTATTTCTCACAAAGAATGACTTTTTGAAATCCGGTCACTATCTGAGGTTTCTCAAAGACAAGAACTTCAATATTTCAGAAAAATTTCTTCAGATACTGATCTCAAGCTACATTCTGTACGACGATATTTTCAGGCTTAATGAGTTTATGTCGATCATTGATGATAAAACGAAGAAGGACTCTTCGGGATCATCTTCAGTTATTTCAGCCCGGGCGGAAATCAGCCTGGCCGAATCAGAGACCATACCTTCGATCTCTTTTGCGGAAAAGGCTTATCAGATCGACCCGAAAAGAAAAGAGAACCTTACACTTCTGGGAATTCTGAATTACAGTCTGAATGTGAGCAAATCAGAGGATTATTTTAAATCCGCACTGATCTTAGACCCCGACGATCTTGTTTCTAATCTGTACCTTTACAAGATCACCGGCAGAGAAAATTACCTTACTTCCGCCAGAAAAAGCTACCACTCCGGAAATGATGATTTTACGGGTCTGAGGTATTTTCAGGAATCCAAGTTCTTTTCCAACCCGGGCATCGTCGAACTCAAAGAGAGAGCGTACCGGATGAAACTGATACTTTATCCCGAAAATACTGAATTTCTGCTTGACCTTGCGAGATTTCTTACCGACAGCAAGAGGAATCTGATAGAAGCACTAGATATTACCGGCAAACTTCTTGCCGAATCGCCAAACGACCCTGAATATTTATCTGCAGCGGCGTGGGCATTCTACCATCTGGGCAATTTCTCTGAAGCCGACAAACTCATAACTAAATCTCTGGGCAATCTTTCGCCGGATGAGTATCACAAATATCCCGAACTCTTCTACAACACCGGCATGATCAAATCGGCGATAGGCGACAACAGAACCGCAAAATATTATTTTGAAATGCTTCTCAGTTTTAGGAACATGAATGATATTGATTATTCGAAAATTGACTATGCGGAGAGATTTGTTGACAGTATTCAATAATTTAAAAAGGACGAAAAAATGAAATCGTTTATAATCTCATTGATCACTTCATTCCTTGTAACTTTACTTACATGCACGCTGGTTTTTACAGAAGTCATCAATCTGAAAAAGATACTTCCGGAGGATTTCTTTGACCGCAGTAATGAAGTAACCGAAGTACAGATACCGAACCTTGCCAACCTTAAGATCTCCGATGCTAAACTGGTTGCAGAAAATCTTGGACTGAAAATAATAACCGAAGAAAAATTCGTCGAGAATACATCTCCCGATATAGTACTGAGCCAGTTCCCTCTTCCCGGTTTTAAAGCGGCTAAGGGCGATGCTGTCAAACTGGAAGTATCCAAAGCTATGGAGATAACTTTTGAGATAATGTCGGAAGAGGACCTTATGGAAGAGATCGAACTCAGCCCGAAGATCATAATGCCTGACATTACGGGACTTAACTCAGAAACGGCAAAAGATATTCTGTCCAAAGCCGGAGTTGTAGACATAATCGAGAATTTCGCCGAAGACGACCTTATAGACAAGGGAAGGATCATCAGCTTCAATCCTCCTGCGGGATCAGAGATAGATGAAAGCGCAATCGTCGATATTGTTATAAGTAAAGGTCCGTCGATCAAAATGGTGATAGTCCCGAATCTTTACAACAAGACCCTTGAGGGAGCAAAGAGCGAGATCTCCAAAAACAAGCTCAAGCTCGGTAAGGTGAAAGAGGTGACCGATATCGATAAAGGGTTCGACAGGATAATCGGGCAGTCCGTACAGTGGGGTGAAAAAGTCAAAGAAGGTACTGTTATAGACCTCGATCTTAACATTGAAGCGGAGGAAACCCTGGGCTGGTAGAGGCCGCAGATACTGAATATGCCTTTGATGAAACACATATATTTACCGCTTATTTTAATATTTAATGCTTTTTTGTTCTCATCGGAGACCGTATTTGAAAGAAATGATATTGAGAACATCGCAGCGAGGGATATTTACGATATTCTTTCAAAAGTACCCACTCTGAAAGGAACAAGTTACGGGATTATCGGACAGCCGGTATATTTTTACGGAACCGGAAAGTCTTCAGCGGAGACAGCTCTCTATATCGATGATGTTTTTTACGGGCGCACCCTGACCGATCTTTCTTTTATTTCGGTCGATATAATCGAAAAGATAATAGTGAAAGATGTGTCGTCTGAATGCTCGGGTTCTGAAATCCATATCTATACCAGAAATTACGACCCGTCGATCCCCGTCTCCGAGGTCAGATACAAAGACGCATTTTTCAATTACAGGGACCTTTCGGTAAATATCGCGCAGACTGTAATTCCCGATCTTACTATTTCAGTTTTCGCTCAGGTTACCGATTACAGGGACAACAGAGATTATAAAGACGACTTTATTTATCCTTATCTTAAACAGAATTATTCTCTAAAATTAAGGATGCCTAAGACACTCTCTTTCGATCCCGCACTGGACATTTCTTATACGGAAGAGAAAAAATATCTTTTAAGCGCCGATTCATCTCTTTTCCGGCCGGAAGTACTCAGGTCCGCGTTCTATTTAGACAGAGAATTCTCGGAACGGATAAGAAGCAGATCGGGTGTAACTTTTATATCAGAAAATGACATCAGAAGATATTACGACACCGATATATACAGCGAACTGGCCCTTTCCGATAAGCTATATATTTTAAAAGGAAAAACGGGGCTCTCCAGCGGAGGCCTCGGAAGCACGGCTGGTTACGCTAAACTGTCATTTAAAGCAGAATGGGTAATAGATACTGACCTCAGGGGGTTCTTCATATATTCCGACGCTTCCGGAACCTTATTTTCATCGCATGTTTTTCTTGAAAAAGATCTTAAACTGATAAAACTTTCATCAAAAAGCGGTTATTTTTATGAAAAACCGGATGAGGTATCTGATTTTTTTGAAAATTCTCTCACTGCCGGAAGAGATTTCGGAATAAATAATATCGGCTTTAATTTAAGAACGGGGATAGACCTTGTTTCAAAAAGGGAGCGCAAATATTACAGAGCGGGTTTTACTGCCGGAAATAATAGCATGCTCCAGTTCAAGTCCGATATAATAGTTTCAGACTGCTCCGACAAAACCGGAGACATTAAGAATAATCTGATAAGTTCGTTAACTTTCGAAGACAGATATTTCAATGAGAAACTTAAGGTCAATGCAGCTCTATATCACGGTTATTCAGAATATTTTATACGCGATAATAAAGAGATCATGAACAATTTAAGCTTCAATCTGAGAGTAAGAATTACGGATTTTGAATTTTTCTACGGCTCGGATAATTTCCTCAAGGACCATTATGATACGAGCGGACTTGAGTTCGATCTGAACGAACATTATATTTACAGCACTATTGAGAATTTTGATATGCGCACGCACGATGAGATCTGGGGAGTGAGGTGGATATTTTTCAAATGACCTTTATTTTCTGACCACCGCTATTTTGCCCGTTATGTTCTGTGAAGGGTCGTTTTTATTATACGCGATCATTTTGTAAATACCTGTCGATACGAGCTTTCCCTTATTATCCCTTCCGTCCCATCCGTTGTTTATGCTGAATTCTTTACCGCCGTCGCCGCCGCGGATCAGAAATCCCTTCATGTCGAATATTTTGCCTGTATCGTAGCTTTTTCCGTCTTCCGGGAAGTAAAAACCCATTACCGAACTTCCGTCGTTGATAAAAGGCGACGGTTTTGTCTGGATCTGATCTTTTTTTACTTCACCCGTCTTGAAAACTTTTCCGTATTCCAGAAAAGACAGCCCGTTGTAAGAGCCTATTACCGCAATACCCTCATCCTCTATAAAATAAATCTCATTTATTGAGGAATCGGGAAGTTTTATTTTATTGATCTCGCCCGGCACTGAGACAGTTCCGCTGTAATGCATGGGTACATAATGCCTCCAGCTGTTGCCGTCCGCCGAAAGAACGCTAATGCCTCTGTCCGTCGCGAACCACTTTTCGTTTATGCTGTTTACTTCCACATCGTAAATAACATTACCGATCGGCCCGGTCTGAACGGTGTTAATATTTACAAGAGAAAAACTCTGGGGTTCCGACGGGCTTAAATTTAGATCAACATACCTGATGCCGTTGTTCGTTCCGATCCAGATAATATTGTCCTTATCGGCGGCTATATCGATCACACCGTCGGAGATCAGTAATCTTTTAAAACTGAGATTAACCCCGTCGAAAACCCCTACTCCGATACCGTCCTGAGCGCCGAAAGACTGCTTTGAGCTCCCTGTCCAGATCCATGTCCGGCCTTCAAACAGGTGTGCGAAAACATCATATCCGTAGAAATAATCCTTGGTCAGATATGAATGATCCGTTCCGTCGGGAGCCACCCTCACAAGCGTTGAACCGTCAGTGTTAGATTTATCCCCCCAGTTGGTTATCCATAAATTTCCGCTACTGTCGCCTGTGATGCCGGGATGAACAGGATAACTGACACTGGTAAGGGCGGATCCGAAAGTGTAGTTCGAGAAATACGAATAGTGAGGTTCGGCGAACTCAAAAATATTAACCCCCGCGCCCCATGTGCAGATATATACCTTCCCATTCTTTACATAAATATTTTTAGCCCCGTCTCCGGTAGCTTTCGCGCTGTACAGGCTGTCGTTGAAGGAATAGTCTGAGATATTCATGTATGAAAAATCACTGTTCGTAAGGTAAAGCAGCCTTCCTGATGACTCGTCAAGGGCGGCTTTCTGGATCCCTTTCCGCTTGGGTACATTGAACTCCGGCCGGTATTCTGCATCATTCGATATTGAATAGAACGAAAAACCGCCAGTGGAAGTGAAATATATCAAGTCGCCCGACCTGCAGAAAGAACCGAAATTCTCGTCCTCCGTACCGAACAATATTTGAGGAGCTGATGACAGATCTTCCGGCACGGAACTTACGACCATTGCATCGACCTGCTCATAGGTGACAAGAAATTCGCCGCCGCTGAAATACCCGTACTTCAGATCGACACCGTCAAAGACAGTTTCTTTCACGGCACCCGACCCGTCGATCTTAAAAAGCCCGGTATGAGCCAGAACATACACCGCTTCCCCGCTAACTGCAAGACCGTTGAGGCTGCCGGCAGCATCCAGACCCGATATTTTTGTCCAGTTGTTCAAATAATTTATGTTCGGTGAATTTTCGTCAATGAAGTATGCTCCGGAAGCAGTTGTTATATAGACAGCTCCTCCGGCGACCTTCACATCCGTAACACTGCCTGTCATACTGTTTATTTCCGAGATCTCATATTTTTTAAAATCGTAATTATACCTGTAACGGGCTAACAGTCCGCTCGCAGCAATATAAACATATTCCGATGAAGAATGAATCGCATTGAGCATGTAAACGCCGGACTGAGATATGTCGTCAAGATAAACGGGTGTTTTTCTTTCAATATCGTAAACAGTGACCGAGCAGTCGGGATGACCCAGCCACAACATTCCTCTAAAATCCTTTTCGATCTCCTCTATATCAGGTTTGAAAACACCGTCGTCAGTATCATATATAGTGTAATTATTGCCTTCACGAACGATAAGACCTCCGTCGGTAGCCGCAAAAACGACACCGTCATATATTTTTATTCCGGATCCTTTTGTAACTGCCGTATATGTAGTCAGTTCATCCGCAAAGATCCCGTGCGGCAAAAAGATGAGAACCGCAGCTGTAAAAAGTATCTTTCTCATTTATTTTTCTCCCTATTTAGGCAGTTTGATTATAAGTGTTTCAATAAAGTTCTTTTTAGCTTTCATTATCCTGAAATCCAATCCGTCAAGCACCACTGTTTCACCCTGCTCGGGTATCCTCTTTATGCTGTTGATCACATAACCGTTCACAGTCTCGTTCCTGTATTTAGGTTTTCGCATATCCTTTCCGGTGATACTTCCTATCATACGGTAAAGTTCCTCCGGATCGGCGGTTCCCGCGATTATTAAAGTCCTGATCTCGGGCCGGTATATTATGCCTCTTCCCGGCTCAGTGCTTTCATGCGAATCATCGACTTTCCCCACTATAAGTTCAAGTATATCGTGCATTGTTACAATTCCGAGACAACCCCCGAATTCATCAATTATCACGCCTATCGAAGATTTTTCTTTCTTCAGCATCTTGAACAATGACAGAATACTCGTGTTTTCGGGAATAAAAAGAGCCGGCCTTACTATATCCTTTACCTCTTTTACGCCCTCTTTCAGAAGATCTCTCGCAAAAGCTACACCCGTAATATTATCCAGGTCATTTTCGTAAACAATTATCTTTGAGAATGAGGTTAATATCACCATTTTTCTCAGCTTATAAACAGGACTGTTAATATCGACAGCTATAATACTTCTCCTGTGCAGCATGATCTCTCTGACCTTCATCTGCTCAAGATTGAGCACCTTTCTTATTATCCGCGCATCTTTCTTCTTAACTGTTTCCGATTTGACCGCCTGATTGACAATAAAATCAATATCTCCCTTTGAGATCATCACCCAGCCGCTTTTACCAGACTGCATTTTTATCATCTTCATGATCCTCACGCTCACTCTTCCGACCAGATAAGATACAGGCGCAAGCAAAGTTTTTATAAAAACGAACGGATAGACTATCTTTAAAGCGAGTTTGTCAGAGAATTTTTTACCGAGCACCTTGGGTATCATTTCCGCGAAAATGACAAGCAGTATAGTCTCGTAGAATGTTATCTGAATGCTTGATGACCTCCAGTTCAAACTCGCAGCCAGATAGGCGAAAAAAGTCGCGTAGGCGACGTTGGCGATATTGTTGCCGACCAGTATCGGGATAAGAAAACTGTCGGGATTTTTTATGAGTCTTTTTGCTTTGAGGGCAGGCGCCGATCCCGCTTTCGCCCATACCCTTATCTTTATCCTGTCAACTACCGTATAGACTATTTCGGACATAGAAAAAAATGCTGAGAATAAAAATGCCGCAGTTATCAGAAATATCAGCATATCTTAACCTTTACAGATCCATTGCTTTTTTCGAATATCTCTTTAACGAAATCCTCTGAAAAGCCCCTGTTTACCCTGACTTTGACATTAGGGCCTTCCTGACCGAAATCCTCCGTCGATATCGAAGCTTCATATTTGTTTATAAGGTTCATAATTATGCTCGTAATGTCGTATTTGTATGAAAATTCCGCGCAGTCATATATCTCCACAGTTTCCTTTTCCGCCGACCAGATGACCGCTTTTGCCGCTTCAGTGTATGCTTTGATCAGCCCTCCGGTACCGAGGTTGGTGCCGCCGTAATACCGGGTAACTACAAGCAGCGCGTCAGTGACTCCGCTGCCCTCGAGCACCGCCAGTATCGGCCGGCCGGCAGTGCCGGACGGCTCGCCGTCGTCGGAGGAGCGGGTGACGCAATTGTCACCTGTTCCCGCCGCATAGGCGAAGCAGTTGTGCGTCGCGTCGTAGTAATTTTTCCGCGCCGCGTCGAGCAGGAGTTCGGCTTCATCCCTGCCGCTTATCCTGTAGAGCCTCCCGATAAACCTTGAACCCTTTATCTTGTCGATCTCCTTTTCCGTATAACCTTTCACGGTCGTATAAAGCTCTTTTTCCATATCGCTGTAATATAAGAAAATCGGGGGCTAAAGTAAAGTTACGAACTCTTTCAAAAGGGAGATGAAGCCCTCCTGCGACGACTTCGCGGCCTCTAGCACCTCGGTGTGCGAGAGAGGCTCTCCGGTCAACCCCGCGGCAAAGTTCGAGACGCGCGAGATACACGCAGCTTCGAGACCAAGTTCTTTCGCCCTTACCGTCTCGGGCACGGTGGACATTCCCACAGTGTCCGCTCCGAGAAGTCCGAGATATTTTATCTCCGCCTTCGTCTCGAAGCTGGGGCCGGTCATGTAGGCGTAACAGCCGTTCTCTATGCGGTTGTTCGTTCTTTGCGCCGCATTTTTCAGTAACCCGTTCAGCTCTTTCGAATACGGCTCGGTTACCGGTTCTTTATACATGGGCGAGAACGGCGCAATGTATCTTTCCAGCGCCACCATTGTCCCCGGCCCGAAATTTTTATTTATTCCGCCGGCCGCGTTCGTCAGAAGCAGCTTTTTCACTCCCAGTCCCGCAAGAATATCGACGGGAAAAACGACCTGATCATAGGTGTAGCCCTCATAAAAATGCACCCTTCCGGCCAGTATCATGATCTTTTTGCCTTTATATGACCCTGCTGTTATAGTACCCTTATGACCCATAACCGTCGATCTGGGATAATTCGGGATGCCGGAAGTTTTAACATGCGTTGCACCATCCATTTCATCTTCCAGAAATGAAAGTCCGCTGCCCAGCACGATCGCTATACTTATATTTTCGCTGTCGAGATTGTCTTTAAGATATTTAACTGCTTCTCCGGTCCGCATAAATCCTCTTTTTTCTCTCAATATAATAACTTTTTCTCTCAATGTAAACAGACTTATTATTCCTTAGATAAACATATTTTTAGCATTTGTTACATTTTAATGAGAAAGATAATAGCAATTTATTATCTTGCCAAAAGAAAGATTTTGAGTTATATTCATAACATAAAGTGTATAACTACATCAGGGATACAAAAATGGATATCGAAACACTCCAGAGGATCATAACCGACAATCAGCAAAGCGAAGAAGCACCTCTGACGAAAAGGGATCTTGTGATAGAATTCATTCCGAATGTAGCTATAGGAATAGTTGGCACGAGAAGAAGCGGTAAAACTTACAGAACACTACAGGCTGAATATGAGAACAGCAGAAAAAATGTATGCAGGATCAATTTCAACGATCACAGAATAATAAACATAACTTCAGAGAAACTTAGTTTTATTGACGATGCTTACTATGGGCTATATCCCGAAAAAAGGAACAAAGAGACAATATTATTTATCTTTGATGAAATACACAGAATAAAAGGGTGGGAAGACTATATTCTATACCTTATAGAATCAAAAAAACACAGAGTACTGATCACAGGATCGACCGCAACTCTTCAGAGAGGGGAATACTCCTCAGCTTTGAGAGGAAAGTTTTTCCCGTTTGAGATCACGCCTTTCTCTTTTAGAGAATTTTTAAGACATTCTAACATTAAAGAAGATACCGTTTCATCCAAAGGTATAGGCTTCCTGAGAAGATATTTTAAAATTTATACTGATCAGGGGGGTATGCCCGGACTTTTCAATTTATCTGAAAAACTTCACGAAGATATGCTCAGGTCCTATTGGGACACAATGATATTAAGGGACATTGCCGAAGCTCACAATGAAGATAATATCAATTTGACTCTGCTCAGGGCTTTTGCTGATTCTCTGGTGTCGAGAACCGGCTGTCCGATGACGGTTAACAAAATAGCAGGCAACTTAAAAGAAGCCGGTTACTCTTTCTCCAACGAAACTCTATACAAATACCTAACTTACCTTTCAGACGCTTTTATGATATACGCCATTGAAATTTACAGCAGATCGGAAAAAATAAGGCTCAGAAATTACAGAAAAATATATTGCGCGGATTGGGCTCTGGCTAACGCAGTTTGTTACGGTGAGGGAATTGACGAAACGAGAGCTCTGGAAAACATAATTTTTCTTGAACTTCACAGAAGAAGAGCGGAAGTAAACTATTACCGTACAAAAGAAGGTTATGAGGTCGATTTCGTAGTTTCCAAAGCTAAAAAGATACAAAGCCTCATACAGGTTTGCTATAATCTTAACAGCGAAGAAGTAAAAAAGAGAGAATTCAGAGCACTTATTAAGTCGGCTGATTATCTAAAAGTAAAAAACCTGACTGTTGTTACATTTAATGATGAAGGTCTTGAAGTGATCGGCGGATATAAAATTAATATCATTCCGGCATGGAAATGGCTGCTGGGTCAATAACGGAAATATAATTTTCTATCCGTACTTAATTCTTTATATTACAAACTTAACTATATACGGAACAGCCATGAGCAACGAAATAGTGAGAAGCAAAAAAGCGCTCCGCAGGGAAATAAGGGAGCTTAAAAAAGAGATCAGCCCTCAGGAAAGACAGACCCGGTCGGAGAACATCATGAAAAAGATCGAAGATCACCCGGCTTTCGCATCGGCGCGGACGGTTTTTATTTTCTGGTCGATGGATGACGAGGTCGATACGAGAGATTTTATTATAAAGTGGGCTGGTCGAAAAAAATTCATTCTTCCGGCCGTCAACGGAGACGAACTGGACCTGAAGGAGTTTACCGGCATTCACAAGCTTGTTTCGGGAGAGATGTTCGAGATCCCCGAGCCTGAAGGAAAACCTTTTACTGGCTTTGAAAAGATCGATTTGGCAATTATTCCCGGAGTGGCTTTCGACAGGGACAACAACCGGCTCGGAAGGGGTAAAGCCTATTACGACAAGACACTTCACAGGCTGAAAGGAAAAGCCGAACTTATCGGGATCTGTTATGATTTTCAGCTTGTTGATAAAGTACCGACAGAACAGCACGATGTAAAACTTGACGGAGTAATTTGTGGCTGAATACAGATTTATTGAATATTTGAGAGCGATCGAGCCTTATGAATTTAGTGAATTCGGGGCCAAGATGTTCGCGAACGAGTGCGCATCCAAAAAGAAATATCTTGTGTGGTGGAGCCCCAAGGAGGATTTCGCCAACTTCGGCATAGGTCACTTCATCTGGTTCCCTGCAGGAAAGAAATTCCCTTTCATCGAGCAGTTTCCCGAGCTTGTAGGATTTTATCTGGAAAAGAACGAGCCGATCCCTCCGGTGATCAACATGTATAAGCTCACCGGTCTTCCCTGGTCAAGTAAGGCAGAGCTCGATTCCGACTCCCGCAAGCAGGAGATCATTGACTGGCTGGCTTCCACTACGGGAATACAGGCCGCTTTCATTATCTTCAAGGCTATGGATTCTCTAAAGGAGATCGCTGCTAACAATCCCGAAGTTCTGTATATGCTCAACGAACTCTGCGAAACTTCACGCGGGAGATATGCCGTTGTCGATTATCTGAATTTCAAAGGAACAGGGCTCGACCCCAAAGAGCGTATCAGGGGCGAAGGCTGGGGACTGCTTCAGGTGCTCGAAATACTCAAAAGACCCGATGTTGACAATTTCATTGACGCTGCGGCGGAAGTTCTGAAGCGCAGGGTCATCAACTACACAGATGAGCAGAACGACCTCAAGTTCATCGACGGCTGGCTGAAGAGACTGGAGACCTACCGGTCTTAAAATACATTTCCCGCTTGAATAATCGTCTGAGATTATATATATTACGAAAAAGCTTATTCCGGAGGTTCGAATGATAAATATTGCTCTGTGCGGGGGATACGGAAAGATGGGACACGCCATTACGGATTTTGCGGCTCAGTCCGATAAATTCAACATTTCCTACATCATTGAAACGCCTGAGAAATGCCTGCTCACCAACCTCGGAATGGGCATAAGACTGGCCGATGTCATAGACCACGCCGATATCGATGTGGTCGTTGATTTTACTTCACCGAATTCCTGCCTCGAAAATATGAAGATCAGCGTGGCGAACTCAAAACCTTTCGTCACCGGAACAACAGGTTTTTCAGAAGCCGAGCCGGCCG
>JAQVNT010000202.1 GCA_028702975.1 Candidatus Delongbacteria bacterium | reverse complement strand
CCGAAAAGGCGATGTCGTACATCTCCTGATGGTCCCTCGGCTCAAGCACGGGGATCCTTGCTGAGGCGAAGAAATACTTAAGGTCTATGACATGCTGCGTGCTTGAAGGAATATAATCCGATGCCAAATAGAGCACGAACGCTCCTGCTTGTGCAGTATAGAACGCCGATGTTGTTATCGGATCGCCCGCCTGGAAAGCTCCGGGGGTTTTCATAGTCACGACAGTATCAAAACCCGCTATCGAGTGGCCGATCCCCACGCCGACCGCTACGGCCTCATTCACCGACCAGCCCACATTTATTTTATCCTGAACCTTGCTCAGGTATTTATCAATTACTTCTGTGCTCGGTGTCCCGGGGTAGCCGTCGGCCGCATGAAATCCCGCGTGCATCACTCCAAGCGCGAAAGCCTCATTCCCCTGAGCTACCAGTTTAGTTCCCGCCGTACTGTTGACAATATCTTTAAAATCAGGCATTTACTCTCCGTATTTATTACCACTTGTATATGATATTCAGTCCGTTTAAAGCGGCGCTTACAGAAATTTCATCCCCTTCAGTAAAAAGGTCTCTTTTAAACGACTTGAAATGAGAATCAACGAACGCATCACCTGCCGAAAGCAGTACCGCAGCCGCGCTCATCCAGATAAAATTATTCCTTTCATTAGTGTAAGTGTTTACATAGTATTCATATTCGTTTATCCTTTCGAGATCGCCGATATCCCTGAAATGTTCCAGATCATCCTTTGCATCATTCATTCTCTGATTCTGCTTTACTGCTCCATAGATCAGAACACCCTCCAGAGCTGCATATATTCCGGCCTTTAAATATCTTCCGTTATAGATCTGTCCTCCACCCGGAAAGACAAAAGAAAGAAAAAGGGGAACTTTATGATTTTGTTCCCCGATCTCCGCCTTGAGTGAAAATAATAAAGCCGATATCAGAAATAAAACTGCTGATCTTCTCATAATATCCCGTAATCCGCTACTCGAGCAGCTGACCCATTGTGAACATCGGAAGGTAGATAGCGACTACGATACCGCCGACAACTATACCCATGAATACAATAAGCAGAGGTTCGATAAGAGATGAAAAACCTTTGATCTTAAGCTCAACTGCCTCATCATAATATTCAGCTATCTTGACCATGAGATCATCTATCTTACCCGTTTCCTCACCGGTCTGAAGAAGCTGAACGAAAATATCATCGAACTGATTAGTTTTCTTGAAAGATACCGAAAGGTCTATACCGTTACTGACATCTGTTGCAACGCTTTTAAGTGCTGTTTCATAAACAACATTATTTGCCACCTTGCTTGATATCTCGATCGATTCAAGCATAGAAGTACCTGATCCGAGCAGAAGCGCTAAAACGCTGGAAACCCTCGAAACGATTATCTGTTTGACCAGCTCTCCGAAGATCGGTGCACTTATTGTAAATTTATCCCAAATATCTCTTACCGCTTTCACCTTGAACGCGTACTTTATGCCTACATATATTGCGATTGCTCCTCCAATAATTAAGAGAAGGTGATTTTGGACTATACCCGAGGCATCGATCAGAAGCTGCGTCGGTCCCGGTAGATCTCCTCCGAATGAAGAGAACAGGCTTTCAAATACCGGCATGATCTTCCACATAATTACGAATACAATAACGACCGTAAGTATCATAACGAATTTCGGATACATCATGGCTGATTTTATGGATTTCTGCATTTTTGATGTTTTGTCCATGTATCCTGCAAGAGAACCCAGAGCCTTATCCAGGTTACCCGACGTTTCTCCGGCCTTTACTATATTTACATACATCTGATCAAATACTTTAGGATGTTTTCCTAGAGCTGCGGAAAAATCGGATCCCGCATTTATGTCATCATACATGTCGTTCAGTATCTTTCTCATCAACACATTTTTTTGCGAATCGGCAATGTTCTTAATACTCTTTGTGAGGGTTACACCTGCATTAAGAAAAGTTACCATCTGCCGTGTAAAAAAAACCTTGTCTTCAAGCTTGACTGAAGTTGTCATAAGGGTTATCTTGTCATTGATCGCCTGAAAACCGCCCCCCGAATTCTGCATGCTGACCTCAGTAATACTCATGGGGATCATGTTCTGCATCTGAAGCTTGTTAATTACATCAGCCTGACCGCCCGCCATTATCTCGCCGGTTACGGTCTTTCCCGCAACATCCTTGGCTACATATCTGAATTTAGGCATAATTACCCCGCTATTTTTTTATATTTCATTCATCGAGTAAGCTAATGTTTCTTCGAGATCGAGTTTTCCGTCTTTAAAATGCCTTAAAGCATCTTCTTTTAGAGTCCAGTAGGTGCCCTGCTCCTTTGCAACTCTGCCTATCTCGAGAGCCGTTCCCCCTGCCATTACCGCAGACCTAATCACATTATTCAGTTCCATCATCTCTACAACGGCGACCCTGCCTGCCCTTCCTGTTCCTTTGCAGTTGGGACAACCTTCTCCCTTGTAGAACTTTGTATTCGCGATCTCATCTTCCGTCAATCCTAAGCTTATGAGGGCTTTTTTATCATATTCGTACTCTTTCTTGCACATTTTGCAGACAGTTTTCGCCAGCCTCTGGGCAAGTACCAGATGAACTACAGTACCGACAAGGTAATCCTTAATACCCATCTCGATAAAACGGGTAACTGTTGAAGGAGCATCGTTAGTGTGTAGAGTACTGAATACAAGATGACCTGTCAGGGCAGCCTCGCAACCAATATGGGCGGTTTCGTAATCCCTCATCTCTCCGATGAGTACAACATCGGGGTCCTGACGGAGGATCTGTCTCAGGGCTGTTTCGAATGTCAGGTTCTGCTGTATGTTTATCTGCACCTGGTTTATCCCCTCGTTCTGGATCTCAACGGGGTCCTCGACAGACACAATGTTGATGCTTGGATTTTTTATATAGTTCAATGCTGACGCAAGAGTGTTTGTCTTACCGGATCCGGTTGGTCCAGTAACCAGCACCATGCCGTCTTTTCTTTTAATGTTCTTTTTAAAAGTCTCGATATAAGTTTCGTTATTACTGAAAATACCCTCTATCGGATAAAGCTGCTCTGTTTTCAATAGACGGAGTACCACTTTTTCACCGTGAATAGTGGGAAGCGTACCAACCCTGAAGTCAATATCCCTTCCTCTGAGTCTCATACGGATCTTGCCGTCCTGGGGTCTGAGCTTAACATCGAGTTTCATTGTTTTTGTTAATACTTTTATCCTGGCGCATAAAGAATTATGCAGCTTTTTTGGAAGCTGTTCGAATCCGGTGGGGAAATAAAGGTCGCCGTCCTTCCTGAACCTGATCTGCAGAAATTTTTCCTGAGGTTCAATATGAATGTCTGATGTTCCGTCGAGATCTGCCTTTAAAAGAATACTGTTGACAAGCTGAATTATCGGCGCTGAGTCGGGATTGTCCTCGTCTTTAATGTCAGTAATATTCACTTCCTCGACTTTCATGTCGTCACCGGCAAATATGTCATTCAGAGCAGAACTCGAGGCTGTGGAAGATTCTAGTTTTTTATAAAATACGTCTATCGCCTTTTCGATCTTTTCTTTTGTTGCGTAAAGCGGAATTATTGATACCTGAGCTATCATTTTAAGATTGTCCGTTACAGCGAGGTCATCAGGATTAACCATGGCTACTGACAATCCGTTATCATCCAAGCTTATCGGGATCAGCTGATGCTGTTTTGCAAAATCAAGAGGAACCTTCATAAGGGCTACTTCAGGTATCTGTGAAAACGCTTTTTCATCAGCTATCGAATAACCTTTCTGTTCGGACAGGGCACTGACCAGCTCATCGTTCGTCATCAGACCCATTTCAACAAGAGTATCACCGAGCATCATCCCGGTCTCTTTCTGCTGTTGAA
>JAQVNT010000201.1 GCA_028702975.1 Candidatus Delongbacteria bacterium | reverse complement strand
CCTCTTTTTGTTTTATATAAATTGCTATGAAAGAAAAGTTAAAAGCACTCAAACTCAGCCAATTCGTGGTTTTCGATGTGGAGACTACGGGAACTGATCCTCAGAACGATAAGATGATCGAGATCGCCGCAATCAAATATAAAGACGGTGAGATTTTCTCTCAATTCTCTCATCTTATAGATCCGGGCAGAAAAATCAGCGAAGAAATATCTATAATTACAGGCATAAAGAACGAAGATATTAAAGGTAAGCCCGATATCGACGAGATACTGCCTGAATTCATCGAGTTCGTATCCGATCTGCCGCTTGTGGGTCATAATATTGATTTTGATCTGGGATTTCTTAAAGCCGCAATTGAGGATCACGACAGGATATTACTTTTGGGTTCGAGCAGGTTTTATGACACTCTGCTCCTGAGCCAGATATTCTTTCCGGTCGAAGTGAGTAATCACAGACTTTCAACTTTGACGGAGTATTTCGGGTTCAGCTCGGAAAATATGCACAGGGCTTATAACGACAGCGCTGCAACGGGGTATCTTTTTTTGCAGATCATAGAAAGGGTTTTGGAAAGTTCGGAAGATGTAATAAGAAAGCTAACGGAAGTTTCAGGAAAGTCGGACCTTAAATATGTTAAAGAATTTTTCAATTCGGCCGCAAATTATTTTCTAAAGACTGCGTTCGGAAGAAAGATCAAAACAAAAGAACGGTCTTATTCGATCTCCAACATACTTCATGCGCTATCCGAGCCTTCAGCAGAAGAACTGGAAAAAATCTCAAAAGAGGACATTAACGATAAAATATTCAAGCCCGGCGGGGAGATAAGCAGGCAGATAAAGAATTTCGAATACAGGGAAGAGCAGCACATAATGGCCGACAAGTGTTCGGATGCGTTCAGGTACGACAAAATCCTCGTCAGCGAAGCGGGGACAGGTGTCGGGAAGTCTTTTGCGTATCTTATACCTTCGATCATTTTTACGCTGCTGAACAAAGAAAGGGTAATAGTCTCCACGAACACTAAAAATCTTCAGGAACAGATATTTTTCAAAGACCTCCCTGTCCTTCACGAAATGTTCAATTCGACATTTAAGGCAGTACTGCTGAAAGGGAGGAATAATTACCTTTGTAAAGCCAGATATGAGAGATTTTTGAGCAGGCCTGATGAATACCTTTCAAATGATGACTACGAAAAATTTCTTCCGCTTATATATTGGGCGGAAAGAACTTCGACCGGCGATATCGAGGAAAACAACGGTTTTAAAATAGGCTTTGCGAGATTTCTGTGGCAGAGGCTGGCTTCAGACAAGGGTTTCTGCTCAGGCAAGAAATGCCCGAAATACAACGAATGTTATCTGCAGAATATAAGGAAGAGCGCGTTCAAGTCGGATCTGGTCATAATAAATCACTCGCTCCTTTTTTCCGACATGGCCTCGGAAAATGCCGTACTGGGCGGGTACGACAGACTTATAATCGACGAAGCTCATAATGTTGAAAGTTCGGCCACAAAATATCTCGGATTCGAATACAATTATTTTCATGTAAAGAATCTCGTTCAGCGGATTAACTATAATAACAGGCAGGGTATCTATGTCAGGATCGATAAAGGGTCTGACTGGTTCAAAACAGATAAAAGTACGATAAGCGACCTGAACGGACAGCTTAATGAAAAAGGTTCGAATGTGCTTGAACAGGCTAAAAAGACCTTCGATCTCGCGACAGACAAGCTTATTACTGAAAATTCAAACGGCGCATCAGGTCAGTTCACAAATATAAGGAACAGGTACAGAGATATAGGAGAGGTATTCGCATTCGAAAAAGAGAACACCGTTCTCAGATTCCTTTACGAGGAGCTGATCAGTATTTTAAAAAGGCTGGACATTATTTTCAATATCGAGGCTGAAAAGAATCACGAGTTCGACGACCTTTCGGGCGAGATAAAATCTGTGATCGAGCAGGCTGAGGGAGTTTATGAGTCTTTTACCTTTTTCTTGAATTCCAATAGAGAGAATTATGTTTTCTGGTACGATATCGCAGGGTCGGAGAACAGGGAGGTCTTAAGCCTCTATGCCGCGCCTCTCGATGTCTCGTCGATCCTGAAGAACGACCTTTACGATAACATGAAGACGATGATCTTTACCAGCGCCACGCTTACGATAGAGAACAGATTCAAATACATGCTGAAAAAACTCGGCCTGTCCGATTATGATGAAGACCGAATGGAAACTCTTATGCTGGGTACGCCTTTCGACCTTCAGAACCAGCTTCAGATCATCGCTCCGTCATACATTTCATCGCCTAAAAATCCCGTAGTTTTCGAGAGCGATGTGGTTCAGGTGCTTAAACTGTTGTGCGATGATCACGACAACGGCACGCTTGTTCTTTTTACCAGTTATTATCAGATGAACAGTGTCTTCAAAAACATTCAGAACAGCTTTATCAAAAAAGAAAGGGTCATTTCGGTACAGAACAAAGAGACGAGCCGCACGAACCTGATAAAGCAGTTCCGGTCGGTCAGGAACTCGTTCCTGCTGGGTACGGACAGCTTCTGGGAGGGCATTGATGTGCCGGGGGACGCACTGCACACCCTTGTTATGACCAAGCTGCCGTTCGCCGTGCCCACCGAGCCTGTCGTGCAGGCGAGGACTGAGGAGCTCGAGAAGAACGGGATCGACTCGTTCATGGGTTATTCCGTGCCGGAGACAATACTCAAGTTCAAACAGGGGATAGGCAGGCTTATCAGGCACAGGGAGGATCACGGAATAATAATGATCTTAGACAGCAGGACAGTCAACACAAGGTGGGGCGCGGCATTTTTGAACTCGCTTCCCGTTCAGCCTGAGATCCCGCGCAATTTCGCGGATCTGAAAAGATTGTTGTTGAAATAACCCCCCGTTTTCCTTATTATTCAAAAAGTACCGGAATCTAGAGGAGTGAGCCATGTTCCATTACCTTTCATTTTTATCAAGAGACTATCCTTTCCTGTCATTTTTCAGGCTTTTCGATTCGATCTCTTTCAGGTCGATAGGGGCGATGATAACTGCTCTCGTCATATCGCTCGTTTTCGGGAACGGAATAATCAAATGGCTTTATAAAAAGGGCATCAGGGATATCGTGAGGGACTATGGAGAGGTCGGGGTCAGCGACAAGAACGGAACGCCGGTGATGGGCGGTTTGATCCTCATTCTTTCCCTCGTTGTCTCGATATTATTCTGGAGCAACCTGTCTTCGCTTTATTCACAGATACCTCTTGCGGCGATAATCTGGTACGGTCTTATAGGCATGAAGGACGATCTCGATAAGGTCAGGCACAAGAACAGCGATAAAGGTATGTCTCAATTAACAAAGATCGTATTACAGGGCATCTTCGCGGCCGCTTTGGGATGGATACTGATAAATCCCGAACTGTCGCCCTTTCCTTCAGGCGTTGCCACAAAACTCACGATCCCGTACCTGAAAGGTAATTTCTCTGTCGATCTGAACGGGTTCTATATGGCCTTTGTTATACTGACCATGCTTTCTATCTCGAACGCGGTGAATTTCGCGGACGGGCTTGACGGTCTTGTTACCGTTCCCTCTATCGTGACGGGCGCTGTTTACGGCATCTTCGCATACCTTATCGGCAACGCGGTGTATTCAAAATATCTGCTCTTCGACTTTATGCCCGGAACAGGCGAGCTTACCATAATTATGGCTGCTCTGTTCGGCGCCGGACTGGGTTTTCTCTGGTACAACTGCTATCCTGCCACGATCTTCATGGGCGATACAGGCTCAATGGCCATCGGAGGACTTCTGGGGGTGACCGTTATTCTGGACAAACAGGAACTCCTTTTCATTATAGCCGGCGGTATATTCGTAGCTGAAGCTTTTTCAGTGCTTATTCAGGA
>JAQVNT010000200.1 GCA_028702975.1 Candidatus Delongbacteria bacterium | reverse complement strand
CCTCTGATCCTGAAACAACATTGCTGTTTATTTCTATTTCAAATCCAATTCAAAAAAAATCTTTGTGCCTATATGAATAAAAACCAGACGAATTGTTTTTGTTTAAACCAGTCAATTATCGCTAACGTGCGGATATACGACACTCGTGGCGTATATCCGTTACGTTTGAGCCTATTTCAAAATGCTATACGCCATTAGTGGCGTTTATTTTCACTGTATGTCAAAGGACTTATTTCCCGAGCATGTCGTCCTTCAGGCTTTCCTGGGCGGGTTCGCCGCAGAACCAGATGCCCCAGAGAGCTTTTTTGAAGTCGAGTCCTTCAATGGTGTCGAAGAGCTTATTGTTCTTATATATTTCCACACCTTTTTCAGGGATATAAGTAATGTCGTAAATGTCATTCTCTTTGATCTCTTCTTTGAAGACATTTATGAACCTGTCGATCTTTTTGCGGAGGGGAGAGGTCTTTCCGCTGGTCGAATTCTCGAATCCCTCTTCGACTGCGTTCTTCATTTTCTTGCTTGTGATGAGCGAAGATATGATGTGAAGTTTTATCGACATGGCTTCATCGGTGTTCATGACTTTCTCAGCGTCGGAAATTTTATTTTGAAGGTAAAGTCCCCCTACGTACAAGTCCATGAAGAATTTCTCTCTTACGCCTGCGCCGTTGAGCACGAGTTCCTTGTCGGCTACTGTTATTTTGTCCGGCATCTTTACTCCGGCGATGTTCAGGCCGAAGAGCGTTGTGGAGACGATGAGTATCAGTGCTAGAGTTTTCAATTTCAGTCCTTTATTAATTTTATCTGACATTTTCTTCTCTTTCGTCATTTCCTTTGAAGAACCTTGCGGTGTCATTGAAGAAGACTATTATCATGAGCATGAAGAGTATGATCATTCCGGTCTGAAGTATCCTGAATTTAATTTTCTGCGGGATCTTTTTGCGGGTGACCCCTTCGTAAAGTATGAACATGAAATGACCGCCGTCGAGGAGAGGGACAGGCAGTATGTTGAGAAAACCGACATTGACGCTGATGAAGGCTATAAAAGCCAGGTACGCCCATATTCCCGCCCGCGCGCTTTCGCCGGACATCTGAGCTATCATGATCGGGCCTCCGAGGTCTCTTAAAGAAGCCTCGCCTGAGACTAGCATTCTGATGGAAAGCCAGCCTATTTTTACCCAGTACCATGATGTCTTAAAACCTTCGGTTACCGAGCTGCCGAGACCGGCTTTTTTTATGACAGTTTCGGAAAATATTCCTATCAGGCCGATCTCTTTTATTTCGCCGTCGACGAGTGTGCGTACCGACATTGTTCTGACGGGCAGGATAAGTATCGAGTCAGCTCTTGTAACAGTGACTAAAAGTTCATCGTCAGGCCTGCTGTGGATCATCTCTGTCAAACCTGTCCAGTCTTCGACATACTCTCCGTCAACCCCGTTAATGACATCTCCGAGCATAAATCCGGCTTTCACAGCGGGCGAGTTCTCCGAAAAACCTTTTATTTCCGTGGAGTGGACTTCAGGGATGCCGTTTATGTATGTAATGAAAGAGTAGATCAGGACTGCCAGGATAAAGTTCATCATCACGCCGGCAAGTATTACGAACGATTTCTGGAAAAAATTCTTCGATTCGAATTCAAAAGACTCGCCCTTTAACTCCTCGCCGCCCATGCTGCTCTCATCCATCATACCCGAGATCTTTACATATCCG
Organism: Candidatus Delongbacteria bacterium; assembly: GCA_028702975.1. Classification (GTDB taxonomy): domain Bacteria; phylum UBA4055; class UBA4055; order UBA4055; family UBA4055; genus UBA4055. Next base: position 2,204 of record JAQVNT010000200.1, on the reverse strand, counting down.
CCCAGAGGTATCCAAGCTATTCTGTACTCGGTCTCGCCCCATTTTTTCTTTAACAGCGCTCTTCCGAATCCCAGCGAAAATATTTCAACCCTCATGCCCGTAAGCTTGGCCGCCGTAAAGTGTCCGAGTTCGTGAATGAAGACGATTATGCCCAGAAGTATAATAAAAGATAAAAGTGTCGTCATCGCTATCCCTTCGTTATGTTAAATATCTTGTCCGGATTGAAAATGTTGTCCGGATCGAAAGCTTTTTTGATCTTTTTCATGAAGGCGATCTCGTTTTTTGAGTACTGAATGCTCATGAAATTCTTCTTGGAAAGACCGATGCCGTGCTCGCCTGAAATGTTGCCTCCAAGCTCGACAGCTTTTTTGAATACCTCCTCTGAAGCCAACCTCGCATTGTTTGTCTCGGTGCCGTTGTTCCTGTCGAAAAGGATATTCACATGGAGATTCCCGTCTCCCGCATGCCCGTAAACGATGATCCTCAGAGCGAATTTCTCCGACAGGGCACGGGTGAACTCGATGAAAGCGTGCATGTTCGAAACAGGTACCGTGATGTCCTCGTTGAGCTTATCATTCGAGATTCTCTTGATCGCCGAAGAAACAGCTTTACGCATGTCCCAGAAAGATTTTTTTTCAGCCTCGCTCTCGGCTTTTCTGTATTTGATGACTTTCATTAAAGAAATTATATTTTCCAGCAGTATCGATCTTTCAAGAAGTGCCGGGAGAAAATAGGAATCGAGCTTGATTATCAGAACGGCGCCGGTATTTTCAGGCAGGTCGATCTTTGAATACTGCACAGCCGCGGAAAGCGCGTCTTTATCTATAAGCTCGATTACGGACGGATCGACCCCGCTCGATTTGATCTTGATGACTGTGTTGACAGCGTTCAACAGATCGGCATGATAGGTGACGAAAGTTTCTTCCAGCGGCGGCCTGTCGAGAAGCTCGAGAGCTATCTCAGTTACTATGCCGAGCGTTCCCTCAGACCCGATCATGACAAAAGAGCCCGGGAAACTGTCTTCGGGAGCGTAAACGCCGCAGCTGTTTATTTCGCCGGCGGAGTCAACGAACTTAAATCCTTTCACATATCTGGAGGTGACTCCGTATTTCACGCAGTGAAGTCCGCCGGCGTTCTCGGCAAAATTGCCGCCGAGGGTCGATACGGCGCTGCTGGAGGGGTCGGGCGGGTAATAGAGTCCCAGACTGTCCGCCTCTTGTCTGAGCCGGTCAGTAACTACGCCCGGTTCAACATACGCGATCCTTTTCCGCCTGTCAATTCTGACGATCCTGTTCATCTTCTCAAAGTTGAGCACGATCCCGCCCTTCAGCGGAACAGCGCCGCCGCTCATGCCGGTACCAGCGCCTCTGGCGATAACGGCAATGCCGTTCGCCGAGGCTATTTTAACTACAGCCGCGACTTCTTTTTCCGTACGGACATTGACCACGATGTCAGGCGTTCCGGTAAATCTTGTGGTGTCGGACCTGAAGATATATCTGATCTCCGGCGAAACATCTGTTGTTCCGGTATCAAGAACCGATTCAATTTCTTCAAGTATCGTCTTCAAATTATTTTTCCGTAAACATTTGTGACCTGGGACACAGCTTTAACTCCTGAATGTTCTTATAATTACTGCAAGTAGTTCAATAACAGGGGGAAAGAACGGGCGGTTAAAGCCCGTTCTTTCATTTTATGAACCATTTTACATATTCAGGATAAAGCTCGTAGAAGAAGTCTGATGAAGGTCTTATTCTTATATTGTATCCCTGCTCGCCTGAACCGGTAACGGTAAAACTTCCTGTATATTTAGCCACATTGTCCTCATACATTTCGATGAATTTCAGTTCAATTTCTTCGCATATATTCTTATCCGGGCTGTAGAAGAATTCGACTTTAAGGTCCTTCTCGCTCATACCGTCGAGATAGGCATAAACTTCGACCGGAATGCTCTGCTGCTTATTGACTCCGTGCGATTCAATGTCCGTGAACGCGTCTTTTATGTATATGCTGTTCCATTTTTCATGGAATTTTTTATTCAGAGCGATTATATCGTCGATCTTTTTATAATTATCCTTTTCAAGAACATCCAGATTTGAGAATTCCTTTGCGTAGAATTTGTTATAATATTCGGTCAGCATTCTGTGCATGTTGAAACCTTTACCTACAGAATATATGGAGTTCTTCATCATTTCGACCCACGGCTC
>JAQVNT010000199.1 GCA_028702975.1 Candidatus Delongbacteria bacterium | reverse complement strand
AAGATTCAGAGCTTTGACCCCTTTCGAGCCTCTTTTGGTCTTTCTGAACGCTGCAACATTAGCTCTTTTTCCGTATCCGTTCATACTTACTACCATGATCGAATTTTCCTCATTATCAGCTACGACCATGCCTATTACCTCATCATTCTCTCTCAGGTTTATACCCTTGACACCGATGGAGTTCCTTCCGACCTCTCTTACAAGCGATTCATGGAACCTGTTCGCATAGCCTGATCTTGTTCCGAGAAGGATCTCGCACTCGCCCGATGTTATGGCTGCGTTGAGAAGTTCATCCCCTTCTCTCAGATTTATAGCTATGATGCCTCCAATGTTCGGCCTCGAATATGAAATAAGCGGAGTTTTCTTGATAGTTCCCTTTTTGGTGGCCATGACAAGATATTTTCCGTCTTTTTCAAAGTCCCTTATCACAAGGGCTGATTTGATCTTCTGACCTTCTATCCTCTCTACGATGTTCACTATCGGACGGCCTTTTGACGCTTTGGTCATTTCAGGTATCTGCCATACTTTTTTCCAGTAAGCGCGGCCTTTATCGGTAAAGAACATAACATAATCGTGGTTCGACGCGTTGAACATGAATTCGATAAAATCATCGTCCTTGCTGTCCGCGCCTCTTGAACCTACCCCGCCCCTTCCCTGGCTTCTGAATTCGGCGGTGCTGATCCTCTTAATATATCCCTGGTGCGAAAGGGTAACTATCATTTCATCGTCCGGCACCATATCCTCAACTGTCAGATCTTCAGCAAAATAAATGATCTCAGACTGCCTCTTGTCACCGTATCTTTCCAAAAGCTCAGAAACCTCGTCCCTGATTATCTGGGTTCTTCTCTCTTTCCTTTCGAGTATGTCTTTCAGGTCTGCTATTTTAAGTCTGAGTTCTTCGATCTCCGCGAAAAGTTTTTCCTGCTCAAGGGCAGTCAGCTGCGAAAGTCTCATAGCCAGTATTGCTGAAGCCTGAATATCCGACAGACTGAACTCGCTGATGAGAGATTCTTTTGCGGATTCGGTATTGGAGCTTCCCCTGATTATCTCAATTACCCTGTCGATATTGTTCAAAGCTATCTGAAGACCTTCAAGTATGTGAATTCTTTCTTCGGCTTTTCTCAAATCGAAAATACTTCTTCTTCTGACTATCTCTTCCCTGTGGTTTACGAATTGCTCGAGGAACTGTTTGAGATTGAGCTGCATCGGCTTGCCTTTCACAAGCGCTATCATATTTCCGCTTACCGAGGTCTGAAGCTGAGTATATTTGTAAAGCAGATTGATGACGACATCCTCGTTCACATCTTTTTTCAGCTCAATGACAATTCTTGTATCCTTGCTGGATTCGTCGTTAACGTCAAAAATTCCATCGATCCTTTTATCTTTATGAAGTTCAAAAATTTTCTCGATAAGACCTTTCCTGCTGACCTGATAAGGAAGTTCAGTGATGATCAGTTTGACCCTCTCTCCTTTTTTATCAGGCATTTTTTTCTCAATACGGCCTCGCAGTACAACAAACCCTCTGCCTGTCGTGTACATTTCCTTTATGCCTGAATATCCGTAAATTATGCCTTTGCTCGGGAAATCCGGAGCTTTTATGTAAGACATAAGACCCATTCTTTCTTCTATTCCGTTCTCAGGATCTGCTCTCACCGGTTCTATAGGTATTTCCGGGTCGTCTAAAATCGCTATCACACCCTGAAGTACTTCCCCCAGATTATGCGGCGGTATTGAAGTCGCCATCCCCACAGCGATACCCTGAGATCCGTTCACAAGAAGGTTAGGAATCTTTGTAGGCAGAACAGACGGTTCAGTGAGAGTGTCGTCGTAGTTGTTCGTAAAATCTACTGTCTCTTTGTTTATATCGGCAAGCATTTCATCCGAAAGTCGGTTCAATTTTGCTTCGGTATACCTGGCGGCGGCGGCGGGAAGGTCCACATTCCCGAAGTTACCCTGTCCTTTAACGAGCGGATATCTGTAAGTGAAATCCTGGGCCATTCTGACTAGAGCCGCATATATCGCCTGATCGCCGTGAGGGTGGTACTTACCCATAACCTCACCAACTATTCTGGCACATTTATTTTCTTTCTTGTTGTAATGAAGTCCTAGTTCATTCATTCCGTACAGGATCCTTCTCTGTACCGGTTTAAGACCGTCCCTTACATCGGGAAGGGCTCTTGATACGATGACCGACATTGAATAATCAATATACGATCTCTGCATTTCATCTTCTATCGAAGCCTCGATGATATTTTTGTCCTGCGGTATCTCTGACATTGCGATGTCTCCAAAATTATAGACTGATTTTTATCCGCCTGTAATTAATACAATTTAACTATATTAATCAAGTTATTAATTAAGAAAATACCGGTTCTTTTGTACTTGTTTTATTCAGTATAAATATTTACTTTTCACAGTATGAACAGAAAAGTTCTTAAATATGTAATCCTCAGTACCGCAGTATCGTGTCTTTCACTGATCACGCTTTCGCCTTTCTTCGACAGATTTGAGAATCAGATATATGATCTCAGGTTCAGGCAGAAGTATTTTGGAGTGACGGAAGAGGGTTCTCTCGGCAGTGTGGTTATAGCCGATATAGACACAAGATCGGTGGAAAAGCTCGGAAAATATTTCGACTGGCCCAGAACATATTTTGCAAAAACCGTTGACGCCCTTTCAAATTCAGGCAGCGCACTCACCTGCTTCGACATACTTTTCGACAAAAGCGCTCTTACGCAGAACGACTCGGTCTTTAAGGCTTCATTATCCGGCGCGGGAAATGTTATTACAGGTTATAATTTTGAATACGAGGACAGGGAAAATTTCATTTATGCGGATTCTACCGGGTCGAAACTCTTTAACGCCATACCTATAACTTCAGCCGCTGAATTTGTCACAGATGAATTTCCTGTGATGAACGCTGGCGACGGGACCATATTGAACTCCAGCCTTGCGAATGGGTATCTGGGGATGGATTCCGATGAGGACGGAGTAATTAGAAAAGTACATCTTGTCAAAAAGTATCAGGGAGCATATTATCCTTCATTCGCTTTCGTAACAGTCTTGAAGCTTTTAAATGCCGCCCCTGAGAGCATTATTCTGAAAAACGGTGAAAGCATAGAGTTCAATACTGGGATGGGAGAAAAGCTAACTATTCCTGTTGACGAGAATAATTATATGTACATCAGCTACAAAGGTCCTTGGAGATCTTTCAAAACCATATCGATCTACGACATAATGGAAAGAAGAGTCGGGAAGAAAACATTCAGAGACAAACCTGTTATAATCGGATCTTCGCTCAGAGGGCTGATGGACCTTCGTTCGACCCCTGTTCAGAAGCATTATCCGGGTGTTGAAGTCCATGCGAGCATTATAAACACAATACTTACAGGTGACTATATTACAAAGACCGGTACCGCCTCGGTGCTGCTGGTAATGCTTTTTATGATAGTATTCACATCATCGGTGATTTTCAGCAGGCTCAATATAATACTTTCAACAATTGCCGTGTTCGCCACAGGGTTTATATATTACAAGCTTACCGGGAGAATGTTTTTCGACAATAATCGGGTGCTTGATACGACCCGCCCGCTGCTGGCTCTGTTCTTCACTTTTTTAACATCTTATACGATCAGATATTACATTGAGAACCGTTCAAAAAAATTCATAAAGGCTACTCTCGGCAAATATGTTCCGGAGATAGTTTCTAAAGAGCTGCTGAAGAATCCTGAGAAATTTAAACTCGGCGGAGAGAAGAAAGAGATCACCATGATGTTCTCCGATATCAGGAGTTTTACTTCTTATTCAGAGAGAACGGACCCTAAGCAGCTGGTGGAATTTCTTAACATTTATCTAAAAAGGATGACGGGGGTTATAAAAAAGAACTGCGGTACCCTCGACAAATACATGGGAGAC
>JAQVNT010000010.1 GCA_028702975.1 Candidatus Delongbacteria bacterium | reverse complement strand
AGCTTTCCAGAGCTACAGGAGTTCATGTGGTCGCCGCATCGTCAAAAGATCAGTTCGCGGCGGAAGTCAAAGATCTCGGGCACGGCGTTTTTACCTACACATTACTTGACGGATTGAACGGAAAAGCTGCTTCAAAAGGCGAGAATGTGACTGTCAGAAAGCTGATGTTGTATATTGACGAACAGCTTCCCGAACTTACAAAAAAATACAGACAGGAAGCCCAGTATCCCGTGGTGGATTCGAAAGGAATGGATTTCCCGCTGGTAAAAGGAAGATAAATGAAAAACTTCGCACTCATAGGGAATCCGGCCGCGCAAAGTAAAAGTCCTGCGATATTCAACGCTCTTTTCAGGCACTATGGAATGGACTGCAGATACACAGCTGTTTCCTTGCGGGACGCTGAAGGATTTTTCAGTCTGATTCGTAAATACGGATTTTACGGAGTCAATGTTACTTCACCTTTCAAGGAAGAGATCTTCAGCTTACTCGGCAGTACGGATAATATTTCCAAAATTATCGGCGCCGTGAATGTTGTTATAAAAAGAAATGATTCTTTCTACGGAATGAATACAGATGTTTACGGTGTTGAACATACTCTCGTAAATAACGGAATAGTTGTAAAAGGCAAAAAATGTATAATTCTCGGTGCGGGCGGTGCGGCAAAAGCTGCCGTTTACGCAGTGAAGGAACTCGGCGGAGATGTTTTTATCTGCAACAGAACAGATCATAAAGCAGAGAAAATATCTTCAGAGCTAAAATGCGGCTGTATAAAATTCGATGAACTCAAGGATCAGCTGATCAATACATATCTGATGATCTCCGCAGTACCCCAAATACCTGTATTTCTGAAAGGATCTCTCAGCCATACAATAGTCCTGAACGCTAATTACTCTGACGAGAGCTTAAAACCGCTCTGCAAACGATACATAAGCGGATATGAATGGCTCATCTATCAGGCGGCAAAAACATACGAGCATTTTTTCGATATATATCCTGATATAAACGATATGAAAAAGACCCTTGAGATACCGGATGAGCGTAAAAACATAGCTCTGATCGGACCTACTTTGAGCGGTAAGACGACTTACGGTAGGATCATAGCAGGTCATTACGGTATGAAGTTTATAGATACTGACGAGACAGTCGAAAAAGCTTCAGGTAAACTGATAAAGGAGATATTCAGTTCTGAAGGAGAAAGCGGGTTCAGGATGCTCGAGGAAAAAGCCTTAGAAGAGGCCTGTTCAGCAGAAAATACGGTCATCTCGGCAGGCGCAGGAGCATTAAATTCAGAAAAGAACAGGAAAACTATAACAGACAGATGTTATACTGTCCTTCTCGACATTGACGAAGAAGTTGTATTCTCAAGGTTGAATGGTCAGGAAATGTCCAAACGGCCCATGCTTGATCCAAAAAAAAATCAGGAAAATATTAAAGCTATGTTCGGATCGAGAAAAAATGATTATCTTTCATGTACGGACCTTATAGTGACTGTAAGAACGAACGATACTGTGAAAGAATCTGAAAATATAATAAGGGAGATCGATGCCGGAAAGCATTTTAATAGATAGCGGCACTTTATCGGGTGAGATCACTGCCTACCCTTCAAAAAGTCAGATACAGAGAGTGCTTCTGCTCGGGCTTTTGAATAAAAGAGGAATTGAGATCACGAATTACGGAGAAAGCAGCGATTCTGAAGCCGTATTGGTTTCCGTAAAGAGGCTTGGAGCGGAGTTTATTTATTTCGGAAATTCTTTTAAGATCAGAGGGCCGGAAAAACTGAACAGAGCAGATGTTTTTTGCAACGAATCAGGTTTATGCTTAAGGCTTTTTGCGCCCGTTCTATCGCTTTATGAGGAATTTTACAGGATTTTTGGAACGGAAGGATTGTTAAAGCGGGGAAATCAGCATGTTTGCGAAGTATTGTCTAAACTCGGAGTCGAATGTATTCTGGATAAGAAATGTCTCAGGGTCAGAGGCCCTTTGAGGAGCGGAAAAGCAGCTATTGATAACCCAACAGGCTCTCAGCTGATATCGGGTCTCCTTTTTGCGCTTTCGATAGTGGAGGGCGACAGCGAGATCGTATTAAAAAATCCTGTCAGCTTTCCTTATATTGAGATGACGGCTAAACTTTTGAATCAGTTTGGAGCGGAAATAAAACTGGACCGCGAGAAAAAGATATTGATCAAAGGCGGAAGAGAGTTTATCTCCGGCAAGTTCGATATAGAAGGCGACTGGTCTTCCGCAGCGATTTTTCTTGTCGCCGGAGCCGTAGCGGGATCAGTATCAGTAAGCGGGTTGGATAAGGAAAGCCTCCAGGCCGATCGGTCAATTACAGAATTCTTAAGGCTATCAGGAGCTGAAGTCATATCGAATCAGAGCTCGGTCACGGTCAGCAGAAGTGATTTAAAAGGTATAAAGGCCGATATTAAAAACTGTCCCGACCTTTTCGTGCCGCTGGTGATCCTGGGCATAAATGCTGAGGGAGAAACAAAAATATATAATTACGAAAGGCTTAAAGATAAGGAATCGAACAGGCCGGAAGTAATCGCTGAGGAACTAAAAAAGGCCGGCGCCCGTATTGAGTTTAAAAGAGGGTATATTTCAGTCAGGAAAAGCGAACTTAAATACGCTGAACTCGACCCTCACAACGATCACAGGATAGCTATGGGGTTGGCTGTAGCGGCTTTAAATTCGGAAGGCGGTCTGCTTATTAAAGACCCTGAATGCGTCAACAAATCATTTCCATTTTTTTTCAAGGCACTGAATTATTTGAAGGAGCAGCAGAAATGAACAGTTTCGGAACGATCTTCAGGATACATGTTTACGGTGAATCGCACGGCCCGAGCGTCGGAGTCATAATTGACGGATGCCCGCCGGGGGTCAGTTTGAAAGCAGGGGATCTTAAATCCGATCTGGACAGGAGAAAGCCGCTGCCTACTGGTACGACGGAAAGAAAAGAAACTGATATTCCAAATATAAAAAGCGGCGTGTTTAACGGAAAAACCACAGGGTCGCCGATATTGATCGAGTTCGCGAACGAAAATACACTGAGCGGCGACTACGAAAAGTTCAGATCGGTACCAAGGCCGGGTCAGGCGGATTTTGCTGCCGGAGTAAAATCAGGCGGGTTCAACGATCACAGGGGCGGCGGATATTTTTCAGCACGGCTGACACTGGGACTTGTTGCTGCCGGAGTAATAGCGAAAAAAATACTTAAGGGAATAAAAATTCATGCTGAACTGGTACGGGCCGGCGGCTCGGACGATATAGACGAAAGTGTCCGTAAAGCCGTCAAAGAGGGTGACAGTATCGGGGGCGTCATAGATTGCAGTATTGACGGCCTTCCCGCTGGTCTCGGCGAACCCTTTTTCAATTCGCTTGAGTCGGTGATATCTCATATAGTGTTTTCGATCCCGAGCGTGAAAGGTATAGAATTCGGGAAAGGTTTCGCCTCGGCCGATATGAAGGGAAGTGAATATAACGACCGGATAGTCGATACTTCAGGGAGAACATCAACGAACAGCTGCGGAGGTATAACAGGAGGTTTATCTAACGGGAACCGCGTGTATTTCAGAACTGCAATGAGGCCGCCGTCATCGATATCCAAACCGCAGAAAGCGCTGAATCTGAAGACCGGAGAACCTGAAATGCTTGAAATACAGGGAAGGCATGATGTGTGTCCGGCTCTCAGATCATCTGTGATCGTTGAAGCCGCAGCGGCGATAGCAGTCTGCGACCTTTATCTTATCAGTAAATGTATGGTCATAAAAAAGAAAAATTAAATTTAATTTGCATTATGCTCGATCTATTGCTTATATTATATTAGATAAAATTTTCTCAATGTAAAAAAATAATAGCGGGAGGTAGCGCTATGAAGCTGAAAAGTATAGCAGTAATATTTCTGACGGTATTTGTATTATCATGTTCAAAAGAGGATGATAATAAAATGGAGACAAAGGCTGTTTCTGTAAAAGACTGGTCAAATCCCGAAAAGATCGATCCTATGGATAAGAACATCGGCGATTTTTTGGAAAAGGACCTCAGGGATTACATGATAGCGGCAGATCAGGCGTACTGGGAAAAAGACTATAAAAAGGCGGCTCAGAATTACCTTTACATTCTCAGCCATAATGCCTACGATATAATCGCTACTTACAACCTGGCTTGTACTTACGCGCTTATGAAAGAACCTGAACTCAGTTCGAAATTTCTTTACAGAGCAGTAGATCTGGGGTTCGTGGACTATAATTTTCTAAAAAAGGATCCGGATTTTGAGTCTGTGAAAGGGATGCCCGCGTTCGATGCAGCTATTGACAGTATTGGTCAGATAATCAAAAATCTCGGCGATGATATTGTAATAGAAACCAAAACACTTTTGAAATGCCGTATAACAAAACCTCTGGCATTTTATCCGGACAAGAAATATACAGTGGTGATCGGTCTTCATGCACATTCAAGCAATCAGAATCAGATGGTCAAGATATGGAAGCATTTCGATATGCCGGAGTTCATCTTCGTTGTGCCGCAGGCTCCCTACGGAGTTCCTATCGGTCTGGCAAACGAATTCAGATGGAATATTGATGAAATGCACGAATCTGTCATAGGCAGATCGGAAAATATGAGTGTCAGCTACATTAAAGACCTTATAGCTGAAGTTAAGAAGAGGTATAATGTTAAGGACATATATCTTCTGGGTCTCCATCAGGGAGCTTCTGTTGCGATCGATACAGCTATAAAAAACCCTGACATTGTCAAAGGGGTAATTGCATTCGGACCCGACTATGACGTCTCAAAAATTCAGGATGAAGTTCTTAAAAAAGCAAAAGATGTCAAATTCTTCGTGGTTTCAAGTCCAAACGATATTTATGTTCCCCAGGACAGATGTGAGGCGATAAAAACGAAACTTACGGATCTCGGATTCGATATTGTGTGCAAAGAACTGGACGGTGAATTTTCTATCAGTAAAGCCAGTTTGAAAGAATCAGAAAAATGGTTTCTCGGTAAATAATAATAGATATTTTTTTCAGTTAGGGGGATGAATGAAGCAAAAAGTAACCGAGCTTGAGAAAGTACTTGATAAAACTGACGGGAAAGAGAAACTCAAGATACTGACACAGCTTTCAGAAGTTTATGAGAAGATCTCTATAGTCAAAAGTATAAAATACGCCCTGGAATCTTTAGAACTTCTGCATCATGTAAAAGGTAATGCAAAAAAAGCTGAAATTTATATAAGGCTGGGCGATCTTTATAAAACCGTAAACGAATACGAAAAAGCTCTCAGTTATTATCAGACAGGACTTGAGCTTTCAAAATCCTCAAGGAGCGATAAGAAGCGGGCGGAATTTCTAAACAGTATGGGAGAGGTATGTTTCCGCCTTACGAATTACGATCAGGCACTGGAATTTTATTTGAAAGCTCTCAAGATCAGAGAAGAGATTCACGACAAAAAAGGAATATCTGACTCGCTCAATACAGTCGGCAATGTCTATTTCCAGCTTAAAAACTACAAAAAAGCTCTCGATTATTATCAGCAGTCACTGAAGATAAGGCTTGAGCTGAAAGATGAGATCCCCATAGCGAAATCATACAACAATATCGGGAATATGTATTCAATTCTTCAAGATCATAAAAAGGCACTTGAACATTATCAGGATGCTCTTGATCTGTATATTAAGAACGACGAAAAAAAGCTGGTTTCATCGGTGCACAACAATATCGGAATAATCTACAGAGACAAAAATGACAACAAATCAGCGCTTGAGCATTTTAAGAAATCACTAAAGATCGCCAAGGAGCAGGACCTTCTTTATAATATCGCCAACACATCCAACGAATCGGCAAGAACATATCTGGAATTGAAGAAATATAAAGAAGCTGAGGCGCACCTGAAAACGGCTCTTGCCCAGGCAAAAATATTAAGCGCGAGGAATGTCGAGCAGGAAAGTTATCAGATATTCGCGGAACTCTTTTACGAGCAGAAGAATTACAGATCCGCCTACGAAAATTACAAAAAATTCAGCGAGCTGAAAGATTCGATCTACGGAGAATTGTCAGGGAAAATCGCGGAAATACAGTCCAGATATATTACAGAGCAGAAGGAAAAGGAAGCGGAGATATACAGGCTTAAGAATGTTGAGATGGCAAAGTATATAAAAGACCTGCAGAAAGCCAATGATATCATAAAGAAAAAGAACAGGGAGCTTACAGAGGCATATATGAAGCTTGACCTGCTTGCGAGGACCGACCCTCTCACCCGATTGTCCAACAGAAGAGACATACTTGACAAGATCAAATATGAAGCTCTGAAATTCGAAAGGAGCGGGGAGAAATTCGTTCTGGTAATTTCAGATATAGACAATTTCAAGACCTTTAATGACAGCTACGGTCACGACTGCGGAGATTTTGTGCTTGTGAACCTTGCAAATCTAATGCGTTCAGTCTTAAGAAAGCAGGATTGTATCGGAAGATGGGGAGGGGAGGAATTTATCTTCCTCATGCCTAAAACTGAGCTTGAAGGCGGTTCGCTCGTGGCTGAAAAGATAAGGAAGAAGATCGAGAACGAAACTTTTTATTACAGAGATATAAAATTAAATATCACAATGACTTTCGGTGTAAATGTCTTTGATGCGATCATGGATATTGATTACTGTATAAATAAGGCGGACGAGGCTTTATATCAGGGTAAATCAAAAGGAAAGAACTGCGTTGTGAGGTCGGACGAAATAGATTAGATCTAAAAAAATGAAGAAAGCTGAAAAAGAAATGCTGCGCTCAGATAAAAATACTGTTTCTGATAGGGATAAACTTGAAAGAAAACTGCTTGAAGACATAAAAGTCAGTAAAGGTTCTTCCAGGGTGCATCTTCTTCTTGAACTCGGAAGCATTTATCTTGAGCAGAAAAGGTATCAGGAATCAGAAAAAAGATTGCTGGAAGCGGCCGCTGTTTCAGGCAAAAGAACGGAAAGGTCTTTATTGCCGATCATTTATAGGAATCTGGGTGAAGTATGCCTGAAACTTTTTAAACTGTCAGACTCGGAGAAGTATTTTCTGAACTCACTGGCACTTACTCCCCAAAGAAATAAAAGAACATTGTCATTCATTTACGCCGGTCTGGGTGAAACTCTGAGCAAGATGACGAGAATGAAAGAAAGCCTGGACTATTATTTCAAAGCACTCGACCTGAGAACGCAGCTCAGATTCTGGAAAGGCATCTCAGAAGTTATGAACAAGATCGGAGTTAATTATTTACTTCAGAGCGATTACAATAAGGCTCTGGATTATTTCAATCAGTCCCTCCAGATAAGGGAGAAAAGGAAAGAAAAAGAAGAAGCTGTAGCCGCCTGCTTAAACAATATCGGTCTCGCCTGCTTCTATAAAGGGGATTATCCGGAAGCCCTCGAAAACACTATCAAGGCCATAAACATTTACGAGAGGACAGGTAATTTTGAAATTCTTGGCATGGCATATAACAATCTCGGGCTGATATATTTTGAAACATCTTTGTTCTCAGAAGCTCTGGACAGTCAGTTCAAAGCTTTAAAATTTAAAGAAGGAACAAATAATCTGCCGAACATCGCTAATACTCTCTCTAATATCGGGGCTATATTGTCGAGGCTCTACGATCTAGATAAGGCACTTGAATACTGCCGGAAAGCCCTGGATTTGCGTAAGACTGCGGGTGATAAAAGAGGTATTGCGAGTTCTTATAATGAGATCGGCAGAATATTTGATAAGATGGGCCGGTTCGAAAAAGCAATCTCCTACCTTGAAGATTCAATTAAAATGAAGAGGGAGATGAATTCTCTTTCAGGATTGGCTGAATCTCTTCAGAATCTCGGAATGGTACATTTAAAAAACAATGACATTAAGAAAGCCGAAAGCTGCCTTTTCGAAGCAAAGAAGATCGCGGAGGAAATGGACGAGAAGAAAACCGTCTCAGGGATCTACCGCAATATCGCAAGCCTGTTTATGACGAAAGAAATGTATGAGGAAGCTCTTGTTTACATAAAAAGATCATATATGTTAGCGGAATCCATGGGTCTTAAAGACAAGCTGAGAGACGCTTGCAAGATACTTTCCGAGATCTACGGCAGGAAAAATAACTTCAAGAAAGCTCTGGGGTATTATGCTTTATACTCGAAGCTGAATGAAGAAATTATAAATATTTCCAAGCAGCATGAGATGAACAGAATTTCCCAGAGGTACGAAAATTACAAAAGAGAGAAGGAAAATGAGAATTACAGAATAAAGAACGCGGAACTTTCCAGGCTTAATAAAGAACTGAAAAGATCAAAGAAAGAACTGTTAAAATCAAATTCCGCTAAAGATAAATTCTTCAACATAATCGCTCACGATCTTAAGAACCCCTTTTCGATACTTTATACTACATCTGAAATCCTGATAACATATTACGATGAGCTGAGCGAAAAGAAACAGAAAGAATACGTAAAAACAATAAACACATCAACTCTTCACCTGCTTAAACTTATAGAGAACCTGCTTGAATGGTCACGGACGCAAAGCGGTCTCAGGAATTTTAATCCGGAAGAGTTTGATTTCACAGAGATTGTAAGGTCAAGTTTTGAACTTATTAAGCCGAATGCCGAAATAAAGAACATATCATTAACAATGATTGACCCCGGAGAGGTTTTGATAACAGGCGATAAGAACATGCTGAAGACCGTGATAAGAAACCTGATAACGAACGCCATAAAGTTCACAAATCCGGAAGGTTCGATAAATGTGTCTTTCAGTTCTAAAAACCGTAAGCTCATATTTAAAGTCGAAGACACCGGGATCGGAATTAAAAAGAAAGACATCTCAAAGATATTTGCTATAGATAAGCATTATTCCACATCAGGTACTTCCAACGAGAAAGGAACGGGAATTGGTCTTTTATTATGTAAGGAATTTATCACGAAACACAAAGGTAAAATGATAGTTGAAAGCGTTCATAAAAAAGGAAGTACTTTCGGATTTGAGATACCGATAGAATGATCTACTCTTCTTCAGTCTTTTTTTCTACAGGTTTTTCCTCTTTAATAAAATCCCCCAATCCTTCATGAGATTTTACAGCATCGAGCTGTTTATTAGAACTTGCAGCCTGTTTTGCCTTCTGAGATTCCAAAAATTTAACAGGATTTTTGAGGGTTTCCGTAAGGTAGTCCGACAGATCTTTGAAAATGTCTTCCGTTCCTGTTCCGAGTATTCCGTAGGTTAATTTATAAGATCTCGGGGTTATAAGACTGTCTTTCATTTTGTGAAGAACCGGCAAAGCGTACAAAAAAGTAAAAATCACTGAGTAAATAATTAAAGTTTTTATTACTGCAAAGATATAAGTTACCACAAGACCTGTTGTTTTCGGGATCTTTTTACCCATTTCAATAATTCTGTTTCCGGCGATCGAAGTGAATATAAAGAAAACAACTATAGCTACAAGGGCGTATGCAGAATAGACAGCAAAATGCCGGTTTTGTATAAAATTCCCGGTAATTTTAGATACAGGAAGGTAAAAAGTTCCGGCAAGCCTTACAATAATAAAAAATCCGACAGCAAAATGCATATCTTCGGTGCAGCCTTTTTTGCCAGCCTTGCTTATTGCCACGATCAGCATCAATATAAGAATAACATCAAAGATCATATCAAAATCCTCGCTAAAATTAAAGATAATATCAAGACAATTGTAAAATAACAGTATTTATCATTCATGTCAATACCTTAATAACATTATTTTTTTAAGTGTGTTCATTCAATCATAAATGTCGCAGGACCGTAGTTCACAAGGCTGATCTCCATGTGCGCGCCGAAAACTCCTTCTGAGATGTTCAGACCTGTTCCTTTAAGCTCCAGCACGAATTTATTATATATTTTCAGTGCTTTTTCCGGCGGCGCGGCGAGAGAGAAACCGGGTCTTCTTCCTTTCTTCGTATCAGCGTAAAGAGTAAATTGGGATACAGCCGCAATATCTCCTCCGATATCTTTCACTGAAAGGTTCATTTTACCTTTCTCATCCTCGAATATTCTCAAATTGGTAATTTTATCTATGAAATACGGTATAGAACTTTCATCGTCGTCAGCGCCTATACCGATAAGCAGAAGCAGCCCTCTTCCAGAAGATGAAACCGGACATCCGTTCACCATTATGCTTACTCTGTCGGTTCTCTGAAGCAGAATTTTCATCATTTAATCCTTGCAAATTTCTTTTCTTTTCTCCATATATAATTTATAATAAAAAACCGGAGATGTAAACATGAAAAGAGACCTAATTAAGCCCGACAATTTCAGAACGGATATTTTTGAGCTTTGGGACAAGCAGTGGCTTCTTCTTACCGCCGGAGAGCTCGACCACGAAGCGTTTAACTCAATGACCGTTGCATGGGGGAGTATCGGCGTAATGTGGAACAAGCCTTTCGTTCAGGTGGTTGTCAGACCGACAAGACATACCATTAATTTCATAGAAAAATACGACACCTTCACCTTGTGTGCTTTCGGCGAGGAATTCAGGGATAAACTTAAATATTTCGGCAGGGTCAGCGGGAAGGACGAAAATAAAGCTGAAAGATCAGGATTGAAAGTAATTCCTTCAGAAAAAACAGAATGTCCGGCTTACGATGAAGCTGAACTGATAATAGAATGCAGGAAAATATATTCCTCAAGGTTTTCTCCGTCAGAATTTATAGACTCCGGTATAGAGGGCAAATATCCTGATAAAGATTACCATCATGTATTTTATGGCGAGATTTTAAAGATATCGGGCACTGATAAGTATTTAAAGAACTGATTAACTGCTCCAAAACATAAAAACATTTAATCTTGACTATATCAGGGAATTTCGTTATTTTTGCTACTTCATGTAAACGCGCAGGGATATATGTGTTTCTTTATTAAAAATATGCGGAAAAAAAGCAGATGATAAACCGCCGGCAAAGGCGGTTTTTTGCTTAAAAAAAGAGGTGGATTTATGGAAAAAATACTGGATACCGGACTGACATTCGACGATGTTCTTCTGCTGCCTAAGAAAAGCTCGGTTAAACCGTCAGAAGCGGATACGACTACATTTCTTACGAAGAATATAAAGCTCAATATCCCAATAATTTCTGCAGCGATGGATACGGTATCAGAGTACCACATGGGGATCGCAATGGCAAGAGAAGGCGGAATGGCAGTTATCCATAAGAACATGTCGCCGGAGGAACAGGCTGTAGAAGTAGATAAGGTCAAAAGATCAGAGAGCGGTATGATAACTGACCCTGTGACGATCGGTCCTGATGCACGCCTGAAGGAGGTATTCAGCCTTATGGAGAAATTCTCGATATCAGGAGTTCCCGTAGTTGAAGGCACGAAGCTCGTGGGGATAATAACCAACAGGGATATCAGGTTCGAGTACAAGGATGATATACAGGTTAAGGATATAATGACGAAATGTCCTCTAGTGACAGGCAGGGAAGGCACATCTCTGGAAGAAGCGAAATTAATCCTTCAGAAGAACAAGATCGAGAAACTGCCTATTGTCGATAACGAAGACAACCTTATAGGAATGATCACTTTTAAGGATATTAAAAAGAAGGAAAGTTTCCCGAATGCATGCAAGGACAGTGCAGGCAGACTTAGAGTAGCCGCCGCGGTCTCAGCCAACGGGGACGATAAAAGGATAAAGCTTCTGATGAACTCCAAGGTCGATGTGATAGTTATAGACAGTGCTCACGGACACCATGAGGATATAGCTAAAGAGATCAGAAGGATCAAGAAGAAATACGATGTAGAGAT
This sequence comes from Candidatus Delongbacteria bacterium, assembly GCA_028702975.1. Taxonomy (GTDB): domain Bacteria; phylum UBA4055; class UBA4055; order UBA4055; family UBA4055; genus UBA4055. The sequence goes on along the minus strand of JAQVNT010000010.1, from coordinate 4,011 downwards.
AATAGCGGGCAACATAGCTACGGCCGAAGGAGCAGAAGCGCTGATAAAGGCTGGAGCGGATGCGGTCAAAGTAGGCATCGGGCCCGGCTCGATCTGCACGACCAGGGTCGTGGCGGGAGTAGGCGTACCGCAGATAACGGCGATCATGAACGCTGTCAAAGCGTGCAGAAAGCACGGAATACCCGTTATCGCGGACGGCGGGATCAAGTACTCCGGCGATATAGCCAAGGCTATAGGAATGGGAGCGGACTGCGTGATGCTCGGCTCCATGCTCGCCGGCACTGATGAGGCTCCGGGCGAAATGATACTGTTCGAGGGCAGGCAGTTCAAGGCTTACAGGGGAATGGGATCGATAGGCGCTATGAGGAAAGGTTCGGCGGACAGATATTTCCAGCTGGCCTCGACAAAATTCGTACCTGAAGGAATTGAAGGAAGAATACCTTACAAGGGAAAGGTCGCTAATACTATCTATCAGATGGTCGGAGGATTAAGGCAGGCTATGGGTTACTGCGGGGTGAAAAATATTGATGAAATGAAGGAAAAGACCCAGTTCATCCGTATGACGCACGCAGGTCTTATCGAAAGCCACCCTCACGATGTACACATAACAAGAGAAGCTCCGAATTACGAGATCAGGCACTAAAAATAATATTACGGGATCAAATATATGGCGGAATTTAAGAAAACAGCGATACCGGTCACGAGGGAGGAAGATTATCCCCAATGGTATCTTGAAGTGATAAAGGCGGGTGAACTTGCCGAGAACAGCGATGTGAGAGGCTGCATGGTGATAAAGCCCTGGGGCTATACGATATGGGAGAACATGCAGAGAGAACTTGATCAGATGTTCAAGGATACCGGTCATGTGAACGCTTACTTTCCTCTTTTCATACCTCTCGAATACCTCCAGCAGGAGGCCGATCACGTCGAAGGCTTCGCAAAGGAATGCGCGGTCGTGACTCACCACAGGCTCTCGGTCAACTCAGAAGGCAAGCTCGTTCCTGACGGGAAACTCGAGGAGCCCTTAGTCGTCAGACCGACCAGCGAGACGATCATAGGCGCTTCTTACGCCAAATGGGTCAATTCATACAGAGACCTTCCGATCCTGATAAACCAGTGGGCCAATGTCGTCCGCTGGGAGATGAGGACGAGGCTTTTTTTACGAACCGCCGAATTCTTGTGGCAGGAGGGGCATACGGTCCACGCCACCAGAGAAGAGGCGATGGAAGAAACATATAAAATGCTCAATGTTTATAAAGAATTCGCCGAAAAAGTTCTGGCTCTACCGGTGATCGAAGGAGAAAAAAGCGAGTCCGAAAGATTTCCCGGCGCGGTTTCAACCTACTCGATCGAGGCGATGATGCAGGACAAAAAAGCTCTTCAGAGCGGAACATCTCATTTCCTCGGCCAGAATTTCGCGAAAGCATCTAAGATCAAATTCCAGAGCAAAGAAGGAAAAGAAGAATTCGCGTGGACGACCTCGTGGGGAGTCTCCACAAGGCTAATCGGCGCACTCGTAATGGCTCATTCCGACGATAACGGTCTGATACTGCCGCCCAGGATAGCTCCCGCGCATATCGTACTTCTGCCGATCTACAAGGACGAAAACGAAAAGCAAGCCGTAACAAAATATATCGACGGAATAAAAAAAGAGATCTCGGAATTGAGACTTTTCGACCGTAAGATCGTGATCCATGTGGACGACAGGGACATCAGAGGCGGCGAGAAGAACTGGTACTGGATCAAAAAAGGCGTGCCTCTAAAGATCGAGGTCGGACCCAAAGATGTTGAGAAGAACTCGCTCGCGGTGGTAAAAAGGAACGATCCGGAACTTAAAAAGAACTTTATAGGAAAGGACGAATTCATAAAAAACCTCATCGGCACATTAAGCACAATGCAGGATGAAATATTCGAAAAAGCTCTCAAATTCAGGAACGAGAACACTATAGAGATAGACAATTACGATGATTTTAAGAAAATATTCACGCCGAAGAACGAAGAGAAACCTGAGCTGCACGGCTGTTTCGCACGCTCGCACTGGTGCGGGAACAGGAAATGCGAAGAGGCTATCAAGGAAGAGCTGAAAGTTACCGTAAGGAACATCCCATTAGCTGAAAAAGAATCTGAAGGTAAGTGTATCTACTGCGGTTCTCCGAGCAGGAAAAGAGTTATATTCGCAAAATCTTATTAAAAAACCGTGAGGATTTCTTAGATGGACCTTTTAGGTAAGATAGAACCTTTTGACAGAGTAATTATCCCCATTGAACCGATGGACAGGTTCGCAAGAAAGCTCGCCAAGGAACTTAATCAGCCGTGGAAGCCCGAGGGACTTATTGCTCATTTCCTTCACGAGGATGACGATTATGATCCGAAACTTCTGCTCGAAGGCAAGGACGGTTTTAATGATGAGCCGATGAACAGGCTTAAAGGAAAGCATGTGTACCTTGTAGCCAGCCACAAACAGTGGGAGCCTTCACAGCTTCTTGAGAGGATATGTCATACCGCGGATGTTTGCAGGGCTAACGGAGCAAAAGAAGTCAACCTTATCTGGACTAATGTAAGGCTCAGCGGCAATCATCTTAGACCCGGAAGCGGTATAAGTTTCACGCCCAGAGACATACAGAAGTACGACGGAAAATCTCTATCGACTTTAAGGCTCGCTAAAAGATTTTTTAACGAAGGCGTATCAAAAGTGATGACGCTCCACTCTCACAGCAAGAATCTGATCGAGGCGTTCGGAGAAGTGTATTTCAAAGATGTAAAAAAAGGTTCGAAAGCACTGATAGACCTTCCGATAGCGCCTATTTTGGCTCACTACCTCTTTAGTTACAGCAAGATCAAGAACAAGGGGGAACAGGCGGTTTTCGTTTCCACAGACGACGGATCGAAAGAATTGGGAACAGATGTGTTGAAGAACCTTCAGAGTCTTAATCCTGAATTTACGGATATCAGCTGGGTGAGATTTAAAAAGGAAAGAGATCCTGTCACAGGCTACCTCAAAAATATATGCGTAGCGGAGAGTTCGCCGAACTATACAGGTCACGAAAACAAGGATAAGTTCATTTTTGATGATATTGTAAGAAGTTTTGCCTCCATGTACGGAGTTATTGAGAAAATGGGGGGCGACAGGTTCACCATGTTCGCGACCCATGCGCATCTGACGGGAAGATCGCAGAACCTTCTGAGGTCCGAAAAGATCAAAGAGATAATTTTTACAAATACTATGGCCGGCAATCTTGAAGATCCCTATTACGAGCATCAGCTTTTCGGTAAGACCACAGTGATCAAGATCGGGAACTATCTTGCAAACGCTGTACTGAATATAATGGAGGACGGGAACGATCCTGAAGAATTCTATACGATCAAATCACCTGCCGACATACACAAAATAGAAAGGCTCTACGACCTTAGAAGACCGTTCAACTAAAATGTATTTGAGAAGATTAAGCATAAACAATCTTGCTATCATCGAAAATCTCGAAGTATTTTTTGATAAAGGTTTAAATATCATCACAGGCGAGACAGGCGCCGGAAAATCCATCCTGATATCATCGTTAAATCTAATACTCGGCCATAAAACCGACACAGACATGATCCGTTCGGGCGAAGAAAAGCTTACGGTAGAAGCTGAATTTGCAGATATTGATCCTGAAATTATAAAATTACTCAAAGATAACGATGTCGAAGCGGAGGACAGTCTGATCATCAGGCGGGAGCTGTCGAAAAATAAGCGGAGCAGGATATTTATTAACGACAGCCCTTCAAATGCCGAGATATTGACTTCAGTCGGGAACAGCCTTATCGACATGCACGGCCAGCACGACCATCAGTCGCTTCTGAACAGTGAGACGCATATAAGGATACTTGACGGATACTGCAAAGTGTCGGTGTTCGAAACGGAAAGGCTCTACAATGAAATAGTCAGCCTTAAAAAGGAGATCGACAGGGTAACAAAAGCAGAGAAAGAGCTCAGGGATAAAAAGGAACTTCTCAGCTATCATTTGAAAGAGA
>JAQVNT010000198.1 GCA_028702975.1 Candidatus Delongbacteria bacterium | reverse complement strand
GGAAAAGTTATGACTGAGAAAGAAAAGATCAAATTCGTCAAAGACATCAAGAAGTTCGGGGAAAAAGAGCTCGGACTGAACTTCGGAGGGTCATTCTCGAGAATAGCAAAAGATTCATTTTCCTGCAACTGGATCTATGCCTGCTACAAGACAAAAATGCAGTCAGTGTTGGGTGAAGGAAGGCCGTATGAGTTCTATCCTGAAATGGAAAAAGCTTTGGAGAGACAGAAAACGCTCGATAAAAAAGGTTATGATACATATTTTTACCACGCTGAAGCTCACGGGGGCGGAAAATGCCCGATCACGAAGGAAATGCTTGAGTCTGACAGAGCAAGGCAGTGTTATGTGGTTCTGCATGAAGCCTGGCATTCAACATCAAGCCTGAACGATTACAATTTTCCATATTCTTTCGAGGAGTCGTCGGGAAGAGTAGTAGGCCTTTTCGGAGGAATTGAATTTGCGGAGTATATTAAAGATAATGAACTTTTAAGAATTACGACAGATCAGGAAAAAGCTTGGTCGATGTTCGCGGATTTTGTAAATGATAGCTATCTCAGGCTAAAGGAGCTCTCAGACAAAAAAGCCTCTGCCGCAAAATTTGCAAAGCTGAAAAAGGAGCTCGATCTTGAGGCCGAAGAATTGTACCACACCGTGCCTGAATCGTGGGAAAAGTCAGAGCTGAAGAAGAAAATAAACAATGCGTTCATAATACGATATCGTGACTACACTGTTCACTACCCTCTCGCGAAGAAGATCTATATGAAAAGCGGATCGGTGAAGTCGGCGATGGAAGCATATTCGAAACTGTTCTTTAAAGCTAAAACTGATAAGCAGGCGATCAAAGTTATTGAGAAGCTTGAAAAAGAGTATTTCTCGAAATCGTGATATTTAAGCCTGTCATTACACTTTTCTGGAGATAAATTCATGCCGTATCTACACTTTTTTGGAGATAAAATCATATTTATCTTGCACTTTTTTGGAGACAAATGTATATTACTTCAACACTTTTTTGGAGATCATCATGAAAAGAAAAATCTATTATGAACTTCTTAACTGGAAAAACAATCCGGACAGAAAGCCTCTTTTGCTGCAGGGAGCAAGGCAGGTTGGAAAAACATATATTGTCAAAGCATTCGGGAAAGATCAGTACAGGAATTTTCATCATTTTAACTTTGAAAAAGATCCTATACTTAAAACATTCTTCAAAGGCAGCCTTGATCCTAAAACGATTTTAGACAGCCTGAGTTTATACATCGGAAAAAAGATCGAAAATTCGGATACATTAATTTTTTTCGATGAAATACAAGTATCGCCTGAAGCAATTACAAGCCTGAAATATTTTTGCGAAGAAGCTTCAGAATATCATTTAATTGCAGCCGGTTCTTTGTTAGGAGTCAGCGTTGGCAAGAAAAGCAGTTTCCCTGTCGGTAAGGTTGATTTTATGACACTATTCCCGATGAGTTTTTCCGAATATCTTTCAGCGTTCGGAGATGAACTGCTTGCCGATGAAATAGAAAAAACTACGGGCACAGAACCTTTTTTGGAACCTCTGCACAATAAACTGATCGAAAAACATAAATTGTTTCTTTATTTGGGCGGAATGCCGGAAGTTCTTCAATCTTACCTCAAACACGGAGATATTGCCAAGGTCAGAAACATTCAGAATTCAATACTCGATGCTTATAAGAGAGATTTTTCCAAATATGCCGAAAGCGAGCAGGCAATAAAGACTTCGGAAATATGGAATTCAATACCGTACCAACTGGCCAAAGAGAATAAAAAATTCAAATACAGCGATGTCAGAAAAAATTCAAGAGCTTCAACTTTTGAAAATTCGATAGAATGGCTTAAGAATGCGGGACTTATTTATCCTGCATACAACATCAGCACTCCAAAATTACCTGTTGCAGGCTATACCGACCGTTTAAAATTCAAATTGTATATGTCTGACACCGGGCTGCTCGGAGCCATGCTTAACCTGACTTCAGATATCATTGTAAAACCGGCAGAAATTTTCAGCGAATACAACGGAGCTTTTATAGAGAATTATGTCGCAACTGAACTTATGGCTAAATACAATAAAGAACTTTTTTACTGGACTTCAAAAAACGATGCCGAAGTGGATTATGTTATAGTGCACAAAAATAATATCTATCCAGTCGAAGTAAAAAGCGGTTTGTCGGGGGACATAAAAAGTTTAAGGAGTTATCAGGATAAGTATAAACCACGGCTGATAGTAAGACTGTCTCCGAAAAATTTCGTCAGGGATAAAGAATTTATAAATATCCCGCTTTATGCAGCAGCAGAAATAACAAGAATAATCGGGTCGTTATGAGATGTGGTAAATAATTCCAGATAGTAGTCATAGAGAAAATCAGTACAAAGGAATAACCTAATGAACAACCGTTTTAAACAGCAATTAGAATTTATCCGTGAGATAGATAAGATAAAAGACATCATCCGTAAGACACCCCGCTTTGATCTTAAGACCTATGAGAATGATGCCGAGCATTCATGGCATATTTGTATGATGGCACTGGTCCTGATAGAATATTCAAACAGGAAAGATCTCGATATGCTGAAAGTACTTAAGATGCTTCTTGTACATGACCTTTGTGAGATCCATGCCGGAGATTATATTTTTTACACTGAAAAACAGGCAGAGAAAGAGCAAAAAGAACACGAAGGTGCTGAGAAAATATTTGGGCTCCTTCCTGAAGATCAGGCAAAGGAGTTTTATTGTTTATGGGAAGAATTTGAAGAAAGAATCACACCTGAAGCCAAATTTGCCAGAGTTGTTGACAGGCTTGAACCTATCATGCAGAATTATTATAATGACGGAAAAGACTGGGTAAAACATAAGATCACTTCTGAAATGATACTCGAGAAGAATGTTATTATTAAAGACGGTTCGGAAGAACTCTGGGCATTTGTTCAAAGTATGGTTGAGGAAATCGTTGAAAGAGGAATTATAAAATGAGAAAGGTTAAGGAGTAACTACAATGGCATTTTTTGTTGAATATGAACCTGATAATAAAAGAGATCACAGTGATTTTTATAATAAATTCGATCTGTACTTGAGGCAGTCTGTATTTGAGGATTATATTGAAGCTGCGAAGATCACTACAGCAAGGGAAGGGGAGAAAGCAGACCATAATAAAAATCTTGAACTTTTTAAGAAGCATTTCGGTAGAAAGTCAGGCAAAAATGAATATTTTGTTGCATGCATTAAAGATAAGAACGATCCTTATAGCATAGAAAAGGTAATCGGATACTCGCATATAGAATATTGCGACTTTACAACTGAAGAGTATAAGCAGTACATAGATCATAACACACCTTCGGGATGGTACCTGCTCGGACTTGGCGTCTATCCAGAATTCAGAAGATTGGGAATAGGCACGAAACTTACTGAGATCAGGATGAAATGGGCTCGGGATAATTCCGACGAAAAGAAAGTTTATTTTTATACTAATCCTCAAAATATTACTTCACAGAAATTCCATGAAGAATTAGGGTATAAGAGAATTGAAGGTGAATGGATTTTTAAAGATCGGCCTTCATTTAAGACGATATTATTTGAAATTGATTTTTAAGGATAAATGAGGAAGAAATGATTAGAAAATTATTCCTGTACGGTGGATTATCAGATAATTTTGCACAAATTCTGAAGCCTTTTGTTGATGCGTCCGGTGGAAAAAATGCTAAAATAGTTATTCTGCAGCAAGGCGGCGAAGGATGGAAGAATAATGACGATAAATATAAGTCACTATTTAATACCGCCGGAGCGGAAAATATTGAAATGATCTTACCAGAATCAGGATTGAAAATTATATCAGAATCGAATAAACAACTTATCAGAGAATCAACAGGTATTTTCATTTGGGGAGGTGATACTTCTATCTACAATGAAATATACTGTGATGGAGAAATCGGAGAAGTTATTAAGCGTA